>NZ_JBRRET010000002.1:0-222694 GCF_056760435.1 Stenotrophomonas sp. STEN008
GCTGTCCACCACCCAGCACGAGACCACCCTGACCCTGGGCCATCTCAAGGGCGGCCAGGACAACGTGCGCGAGGGCGAGCGGGGCTTTGGTGTGGAACTGTCCACGCAGGCCCAGGGTGCACTGCGCGCCGGCCGTGGCCTGCTGCTGACCACTGAGCCGGGTACGCCGCAGCTGGCGGCGCCGCAGGCACTGAGCCAGTTGCAGGAAAGCCAGCAGCTGCTGCAGCAGCTGGCCGAGTCGGCAGGCAAGCAGCAGGCGCAGCTGCCTGGCGAGGCGGCCGAACTGCCGGTAGACACGACGCTGACCGAACTGCAGGAGACCCTGCGCGCGACCCACAGTGGCAGCGCGGCGGGCAGCATTGCCGGTGGCGACGGTGAAGCGCCGGGCTGGAGTGCGCCGGTCCTGCTGGGCAGTGGCGTGGCCGGCGTGCTGAGCCTGACCCCGGCCGACCAGGTGTGGGTGAGTGGCACCCACACCACGCTGGCCAGCGGCGTGGCGCTGAACTGGATGACCCAGGGCTCCTTGACGATGGCCGTCGCCGGCGGGCTGGTGCTGTACACCGCCGGCATGGAACCCAGCGGCGAGAGCCCGAACCAGGAGCGCGGGATCGCGCTGCATGCGGCACAGGGCAAGGTGAGTGCGCGTGCGCACAAGAACCAGGCGATCGTGGCGGCCAAGACGCAGGTACGCATCGCGAGCACCGAAGCGGACGTGCAGCTGTCGGCGCCGAGCAAGCATCTGCTGGCGACGGCGGCCGGGGCCTACATCCGGATCGAGGGCGACAACATCGAACTGGGCGCGCCGGGCAAGGTGGAATTCAAGGCGAGCCAGAGGGAATGGCTGGGGCCGGCGAGTGTGGTGGGGGAGGCGAAGGTGCCAGATGGTTCACACAAGGCATGCGAGTATCGCGTGCGTGCAGCGGAACAGTCGGGCGCCGGCTTGGTCCCACTGGGAGCCTGAGAGATGCAACTCGATCACCGGCTATTCGAAGCTCATCAGTATGCGTTGATCAATCCACTCCAGATCGATCGACGTATCGCCAAGCTTTGGCCATGCGAACCCATCGTTCCCAAGGAGCTCCTTGGGCAGAAGCATCTTCTTCCCTATCTAATCAGACTGGAAGAAATTGAGCCTGATGCGCGTCTAGCGGCACTTGATGAAACTGTGCACTACGCACGCGATCATGACCGCATCCCATTCTCGGCGTTGCTGAAATGCAATGCCGACAGTCAGCGAGTCCGAAATCACTTGGCTCGTATGATGGTGAGAAAATTTGATGGTGAGAAGATGCTATTCAGATACTACGATCCTCGTGTCTGGAACGCGCTGAAGTGGATTCTCTTGTCGTCGCAGCTGGATGCATTGCTTGGTCCCATCAATGCCTGGACCGCAACCGTGGACAAGGGCGCGCGGTGGCAATCATACGAAAACAGTGGTTGTAACAAGGATGGGATGCATCTAACGTCCGATCAGCTGTACGCGATTTCCTCGTTGGCTTCTGTTAACAGGGTGATCGATCGGTTGCATCGAGAGGGTGGGAGCATTGAGGGTGCTGGGCTTTCGAGACGTGTCTTTGACGAGATGGAGAAGGCCGGCGAGTGCGGGCTGACAGACCCTGACGATAAGGAAGCGCATGCATTTGCTTCAGTATTTCAATCACCCGAAGTTCATAACACGCCGCGGTATCAAGAGGCTCTTCGGATCGCCTGCTTAGAGCCTGGCGCGTTCCGCAGTGCCGTCAGCGACCCCTCCGACGAAGAGGTGGATGAACCTTCATTGGAGCAGACAGAACAAGGAGCTTGGCAGCATGGATAAGAGGCCGACACAGTCGTGTGACCCCGCGAAGAAGTGTGATGTCTGCGATCAGGTCGGCTTGCCGATTCTTCCGATCAGATACGCCATCTGCCGTTCAGACGTCAAGGAAATGTGGCAAGGGCCAAGGCTGGGAGGAGGGTTTGGAAAGGATGTGGCCAGTGTCACCCTTCCGGCCAGTGAGGCTCACTACACGTTGCGACTTGCCCGCCAAGGGTATCTTTATGTATTCAACGAGATCCGTGGCGAATGGAAGGGCTATCAGATCACCAGCGACTCCTATCTCTTGGAGTTCGATCCGCATGCGGCTCCTCCACCGCAGGAAGAGTTTCAACCTACATGCGCGCGAATGGCCGATTCGCAGGTGGCCCGCTTCGTTATCATCCCCGACCCCAAGCGAGCTGGAAAAGTTTGGTTTGGCTTCTCGGAGGCTCCATGGACGAAAGAGATCATGGAGCGAAATCGAAAATCCAGCGAGCGCAAGAAGCACATGCGCTGTATTGATGTCCAGATGTGGCTCAAAGGAAAGTCGCTGGATCACGTGGGAAGTGCGGCTGACGCCCCCTCCATGGTCAGCGAGTTCAAGTTTGGCAAGAGGGTAAAATCCGAGTCTGAAGTGAAGATCCCTATGCTCCCCTCAAGTCCGCCACCGGCTGCGGACCCTGGGAAGCCCCGAATTGTGGATCGTGCAGTTGAGACGATCCTCGAAGTCGTTGATGTGTATGCTAATCCTGGCTTTTCGTTCTCCTTTGCGCCTTTTTCAAGGTGTAAACAGGATGTGCCAGGAATGGAGGCATGGCTTCAGAAGAGCTCTTTGTCTGCGCGTCCGATGATGGTTGCGTTGAATGATCCCGCAGGAATAGCGCAGGAGCTTTCCGCACTTATTCGGCAGAAGACCCGAGAGTTCGAAGAGGAAGATGACAGGGGGTGGAAGCATGCAACCTCAGTGGCGATCCGCGGAATCCGGCAGGCAATTGAGGATCAGGCGGCCGCAGAGAAGCTGAGCTCCGTACGTGCCAGCGCGTACACCGGGCGCGCGGCGATGGAGCTGTATGCGGCGGGAATCACTAAAATGCGTGAGGAGTTGACGGCCGAAGAAGACAAGAGGGCCAGGGACTCCGCATGGGATCGCTACCGTGATGATTACAGCCAGCAAGCGCTTGATAGGTTTGACAAAAGCCTCATGCCGGAAATGGAGCGATACATCGCTTCGCACCTGAACCCGATTGCCCAGAGTTTCGTTCGCTGGTACAGGAACGACGATTTCAGGACTTGGCTGGCATGTAATCACCTTGATGAACTGTCATATAGTTCAATGAGATTGACGGAGATCGTCGATAGTTCGCTTGAAGGTGTTGTTGGATTTGACTGTGTGCAGGCTGCGCTTCTGGAGGATCTCGCTGGTCGTTTTCAGGACATCAAGAACTGCACTGTTCGAGCGTTGACGCTCAATGACAAGATCGCGGCGGAGGTTATTGAGAAGCAATCCAAGACATTCTTGAGCAATTCAGATAACCCCGGTGCTTGGTCCAACATATTCAAGGCATATGCTCACGTCCTCGATCGAGGAGGTAGCAAGCCCCAGGAACTGCAACAGGGGTTAGGCCTGGTTGCAGGTCTTGTCTTCAAGACGTCTGGGATGTTTGTTACAGCCCTAACCAAGGCAGGATCAACTGTCGCAAAGGCAGGCATCAATATCGCTATTTCTACGGCGACGAGGAACAATCTGGTCGGCCTGCTCGGTGTTCTTTCGGGTAAGCGCATTCAGAGGGTCGGCATTCGTGCCTCGGAGCGTGAGATGGCGCACTTTCTGGTGGAGGCGCTCAGCGAGGGACAATCTGGTGTCAACAAGCGGGAGCTGAGGGCCCGTGTTGATCAGCATCTTCGACAGGAGCTCAGTGAGCGCAGTGGCGCAAGAGTCGCGACAGGCGATCGAAATGCGCGCGGCAGGAAGGTCTTCGAGTGGGCCTTGTTCTGGGATAAGGAAGCGATGGCAGCCGTCCGGAATGGACAACCGGGGGCTATGTCAAACATGCTGATGAGCGAAGATCAGGTGAGGGTCCTGGTGAGGAATCGCGCCGCGCAGTACACCGCTCCACGTGTGAGTTTAGACGTGCGTCTGGGGGTTGTGGGGCTGGTGCTGGACGCTTGGAATGTTGCGGATTCCTACGGCAAATTGGATGACGAAAAAGAGGGGCCGGGTGGGCGTCGCGATCTTAATCTAGGCGCCGCGCTTGCCGGCTTTGCGGGGACCAGTGTCGAGTTGACCGGGTTGGCTCTGGGCAAGTCGATGTGGGGGCGTGCCGCACTGTCCTCAGAGATTCGATTTGGCGCACTTCAAGCCTCCACCCGGGCGGGAATGGTAGGGTTCTTTGGAAAGCTGCTTGGGGCTGTGGGGGGTCTATTGGGCGCGGTAATCGACGGGTGGAAGGCTTATGACGCCTATAAGCGAAATGACGTTCCGATGGTTGCGTTTTATACCGTCACTGCGGTGTCAGGAGCGGTTGTCGCTGTTTTGATGTTGGCTGGCGTGATGACCGCTGGCGTGGGATTTATCGTGCTTTTGGTTCTGGGGCTTATCAGTATGCTCGGCGAGTGGCTAATTAATCTAATTCGGGATGATAAAATTGAGCGTTGGCTTGATATGACGCCATTCGGTGTTCATAACCATGGCTCGTTTGACTCGGTTGACGCACAGGTGGACGCATATAATGCAATGCTTCCCGCAGGAGCCTGACCGATGAGCCAGTTCGCAGGTTGGCTTGGACAGCGATACCGTAACAATCGCTCCTTGACGGATTACGAGATCGCTGCAGATGTTCGAAAATTCGATTCGTCAGGCGTCACGCCACTTGATCAGGGGATCGTGTACCTTGATGACGACTACATTGAGTACGTCGACCGCCATTTCCTCTATCGTGGCTGGGGCGCGATGTGGGGGTGCGTGATCCTCGGTCTTGTATTGGTTTTCGTTCTGGCATTTGTGTATGCAACTCTCGCGATGCACGCCGAGGGAAAGTCCATTAGTTCTGAGATGACGATTACGGTTGGCGTCCTCTCTGTCCTCATGCTCGGTTTCGCTGCCTTCACCTACCGGATGCTTCTTGGTAGAGATATATTCAGATATCAGTACTACCCCATCCGATTCGATAGGCGTGAGAGGAAAGTCCACATCTTCGCAGGGGGGCGAAGGGGCGTAATTTCAGTGCCATGGTCAAGTGTCAATTTCGTCATTGGGAGGGACAAGCCTCTTGGGCCGGATGAAGGTGCCACGTATGACCTGCGTGGATTGGTCATGAAGGGAGATCAGGTCGTCCATACCTTTGCAGTTGGTTCGGATAGCGGGTCCAATCCTGGCATCACGCTCGCACATTGGGAAATGATCAGGCGCTTCATGGAGGATGGCCGCTCTGCACTTCCGTTTCCTCCGCTTCAGCTGTACACATCGGTGGCGCCAACGTTGCGAAATGCATTCATCATCCATGTGTCTTCCGCTGGCGCGGGACTGATGTGGATAGCGCTGCCCGTTACATTGCCTTGGGCGCTATTCCGTTTCCTGACAATGAAATTGTGCCGCAGGCCAGTCTGGCCAGTGGGGGTGATCAGGCGCGAGGTATCTGACGACTCGGGCGCAGCTCCGCTCCGTGCACCCGTCGTATACGGACGCGTAAATCGCGTGGAAGGTCGTGCCGATGAAATGGAGCGCTTCTGGAAGGACTCGATCACGGCAGCCAAGGCCCGTAACGATGAGATTCGTCAGCAGCTGCAGGCAACCTCGTTGAATGCGTGAAGTGGGCGTTGGATGCATGGCGTGGCATTCTCGCTCAGACGAGTGAGCGAGGATCACGGATGTACAGCGGCTGGATGCGCAGTTTCCCGACGGATCGCTTTCTCTCGGCGCAGGAGAGCGCCTCGCGTTTCGATCCTCGGATCGCCGAGGATGTCGCACCTGACGAACGTGCGTCGTTGGTTCATTTCAACTCGACCTACATCGATCTGATCGACCGAAGGTTCCGCCTGCGCGGAATGGTCTCGACCACCATGGTCCTGCTGGGGACACTGGCCCTGTTCCTGTTCGGTTTCTTCCTGCTTTTCACGCTGGTGATCCCGAACCTGGAAGGCGACTTCTGGGACTGGGTGATGTACGCCATGGTCGGCGTGTGCGTGGTCGGTGCCCCGGTGCTGTTCTGGCACACGACGCTGCGCTACGAGTTCTTCACCTATGTCTGGTATCCGACACGGTTCAACCGGCGCAACCGGACGGTCTACTTCTTCACGGGTGGGGAAGAGGGCGCTGTATCCGTCCCATGGGATGAGGCCGTGTTCTACATCGGGCAGGGGACCAGCCAGGCGTTCCTGCGCGACCTGCGCTGCAGCATCCTCGAGGATCGGGTGATCAAGCGCACCTTCGCGGTGGGCCACTACTTCGATGACGAACAGAAGATCCGCGGCATCTGGGAGTTCATTCGCCGCTACATGGAGCAGGGGCCGGCAGAGGTGGTCGATACCATCGAGGGTCGCCAGATGAATCTGTCCGTGACGCCGTCATGGCGCAACTGCTACCTGTTCGTGGTGGCCAGTCTCGGTCCCAGCCTGCTGGGCGCACGCTTCATCCTGATGCCCTTGCTGCTGCCCCTGGTGTTGTGCCGATGGCTGGTCCTTCGATCCTGCCGCGCGCCCGTGTGGCCACAGTGGGTGGAAGACGAGTGCGCAATCGATGCCAACGATCCTCTTCGGCTCGTGGAATCCGAGGTGATGGCGCAGTTCGAGCCGGATCGGCGTCCGCTCTGAGCGGGCCTCTGCGGCAGCTCCCTGCCTGCGTCAGCAGGCAGGGCTCGGGATCACATCGCCGGGCAGGCCGGATCCTTGCCGCTCACCGCCGCACAGATCCTGCGCCGGCAGTCCACGCCTTTCAGTGACGTAGGGCTGGGGCAGCTGCGCAGCTGCGCCTGGATGTTGGATTCGGTCGAGGCGGACTTCTTGCTGGCCACGCGCTCGAACGCGGCGCGCTCGTCTTCGGCGCGTTTGCGCTGGTCTGCTTCGATCTGGGCGATCAGATCATCCATGCTTTGAGGCTGGGCCTTGGCTTTTGCCTTGGCCTTGTCCTCTTCCTTGATGATGCCGAGCAGGGTGCCGAGCAGATTTTCATCGCCCTTGCCTGCGGTACCGGCGGCGCGACTGCTGCGTTCACCCGGCTGGGCGCCCCGTGCCCGCGTCGTTGCAGCGGTGCCGGTGGTTGCGGCAGCGCCCGCAGCAGCGGTTGCCGCGTCAGCGGCAGGAGCGGGTGGGCTCCCGGCGGTGGCCGGCAGCGCCGGCTCAGACGGAGAAGCGGGCGCATCGACGATCATCGCGGCGCCTTCACCCGGTGCCACCGACGGGGCGTCCGGGTGCCCGGTCACATGGCCGGTGTCGGGTGTCAGTGAATACTCGGACGGGTCGCTGTAGTCATTACTACCGGACAGACCCCAGGCGGTCAGCCCGGCGATGACGACCACGGCACTGGCCAATGCCAGCCACAGGACCGTACGGCGTTTGCCGCTGGACGGCGCGCGTGCGGCACGTGGCGACGCGGTTGCCTGCCGGCCCTCCATGTCTGCCAGAATACGGCCCGAATTCGGGGCCTGGCCCTTTGCCTGCGCTCCCCCTGAGAGCAGACTTGGCCGATTGATTCCGCCATTATTCAAGTGCATCCAGCCCTTGGTTTGAGTCGGCAACTGCCGAAGCGAATTTGCGCATTCTTAGTGAAAGCGGTTGGGGCGTCAACCAGATCGCGTGTCAGGGAGGACCGGTGTTGCCAATCGTGGTTGCTGCCATTGCCGTCGTACTGTTGGTGGCTGGCGTGTGCTGGGTACTGTTGTTCCCCGAGACGGTCGAATCGCTGCGTCAGGCGATCGCGAAGCGTCTGGGCGGATTCCGTCGTCGGGCGGGGCAGGTCGGTGACCGGGTCGGCCACGGCGCCACCCGCGTGCGCAGTGGGGTTCGTGAAGAGGTCGGAGCCGTGCACGGCGCACTGCGGCGCCACTGGCTCATTCTGGTTGTCGCCGCAGCGTTGCTGCTGATTCCTCCAATTGTGATATTCGTCACGCGGCAGACCGTGGTGCTGGAGGATTTCAGGGGCGATGATCTGGCGGAATCGAGTTCGATGGTCGCCCAGCTGCTACGCGGGGAGCGGCTGACGCCGCCACCGCCGCCGCCGCCGGAGGTGTTCACCACTGCCGAAGTGCGTCGTCTGCGGCCTGAAATCGTCACGGCTGATCGCAAATGGGGTCAGATCGATCCCGATCTGCAGCAGCGCGTGCTGGCCATCTATGAGGTGATGCGACGCCAGTACGGTTACGAAATGGTGCTGATCGAAGGCTATCGCAGTCCGCAGCGGCAGGCCGAACTGATGGCCGGTGGCAAGGCGACCCGGGCCGGTGCCTGGCAGAGCTGCCACCAGTATGGGCTGGGCGTGGACAGCGCACCCATCCGCGATGGCAAGCTGCAATGGGACATGGAAGATCCGTGGACCCGGCGTGGGTACTTCCTGTACGGCGAGCTGGCTGAACAGGCGGGCCTGGACTGGGGCGGAAACTGGCGGAGCATCAAGGACTATGTTCACGTGGAAATGACGGACCGCTGCCGCGCCGCCCGGGTGGCAAAGCGCGAGGAACTGTCCCGTCAAGGGTGATAACCGCACGGCGGTACTGGTATGGTTACGCCGATGGCCTGCGTCGTCGGGGGAACCGGGGGGCGATGGAACGCCGGGTCACACATGGATCAAGGAGCATGATGGATGGCACGACCGTTTATCGTCGTCGGTGACCCGCTCAGCCACGGAGGGACCGTGGTGGCGGGCACCGGACAGACCGACATCAATGGCAGGCCGGTGGCGCGCGTCGGTGATCGTGCGTTGTGCGCCGTGCACGGCGCCACCACGATTGTCAGTGGCGACGCGACAGTGCTCATCGACGGTCAGCCGGTGGCGCGCGACGGCGACCGCACCGCGTGTGGAGCGACGCTGGTCGCTTCACAGGCCATGACCGGTCTGCGTTGACCTGCGCGGTCGACAGGAGCAGCGCATGGAGCAGGGCAACTGATGGCAGGATGGCTGGGCAAAGCAGCTTCGGTGGTGATGATCTTCGTCGCCACCTGGGGCGCGACGATTCTCTACTGGCGCAACAGCGGCACGGTACCGACCGGCATGCAGATGCTGGCCTACCTGGGCCTGCTGCCCGTCGGCCTGAGCGGTGCCGGCTTCATGCTGCGTGGCGCCGCGCGCCGTGGCGTCGATGCGGCGCTGGACAAGGCTGCGGCCAACGATGGGGAGCCGGTCAAGGGCAAAGGCGAAGCCGTCGCGACGAAGGTGATGGTGCCGCCGTCGGTGGCGTTGATTGCCGGTGGCCTCAGGCTGGGTGTGGATCTGGATGCCCAATCATGGCTGGCTGCTGCCGCTGCGCCGCCGCGTCCGACGCTCGATGGCCGCTTCCGCGACAATTACAACCTGCCGGTGCGCATGAGCGCGGCGCAGGACCTCGATGAGTTCCTGGTGCTGCAGGCCCGTCAGGACGGCATCGACACCGCAGCCCACGAACGGCGTGCGCTTGCCCTGCTGCAGCCGGTGCTGGAGGAACTGCTGGAGGCAGCATCCGCGGCGCTGCCGGAAATCATGGCTTCCGAGGAAGTGGTGGTGGCCGGTCTGCGACGTCGCGACGAACAGCGCGTGGAGAACGTACTGAGCGTCGAGCTGCTGGTGCCGGGCAGCTGGTCCGATGCGCTGCGCCCCTGGGTGCAGACATGGCTGCTGGAGCAGGCGCGGATGGCAGGCATCGATGCGCGCCGCTTCGATGTCCGGGTCACCTCGCTGGACGGCGCACGCGAGGTGTGGCCGCACCTGCAACGGGTGATCGACGCACTGGATCAGGGCGAGCCACGCTGGCACCTGCTGGTGTCCGCGTCTTCTTCGATCGATGCCGCCATCGTTTCCTCATGGCAGTCCTCCGGTGTGCTGGCAACCGCACAGAATCCGGATGGCCGCATACCGGGCGAGGGTGCTGCCGGCGTCCTGCTGGCGAGCCGGGGCGTTGCCCATGAAGGCGACGCGCGGCTGTGGCGCCCGCAACTGGTACGCGCCGAGCAGATCGAGGCAACCCGGCCGGCCGAACAGCGCCGTCAGCTGGCGACGCTCGCTGCGCAGTGGCAGCAGACGCTGGGCCTGGAGGGCGCACAGGCCCAGTTCGTGCTGCATGATGCCGATCACCGGGGCGATCTGATGGTCGATGCCGCCGCCATCACGGCGTCGCTGGCTCCCGACCTGGACTTCAGTCCGCAGAGCCTGGCGCTGGCGATCAGCGCAGGCGAACTGGGCCCGGTGCTGCCGTTGGCGCAGCTGGCACTGGCCCGCGCACAGCTTGACCGCCAGGCCGAGCCGGTGCTGTTGCTCGGCGTGGCCGACAACCAGCAGCGACTGTTCGGCCTGGTCGACCCTCTTCCTTCCCCGACGCAGGCGGCCGATGCGCCGTCGGCCCCCTGACTTCCTGGATCCCTGCATGAGTTTGAGCAATTTCAGCTACTACCTGCGCGACTACCGTCTCTGGATGGTGCTCGGCCTGGTCGGTGCCGCTGCGCTGGCCCACTACGGTGAGGCCGAAGCACGGCAGATCGGCATCTGGGTGGCCATCGTGCTGGCCGGCCTGCTGGTGCTGGCGCTGCTGGTCTGGATCGTGAAGCGGATCCTGGCCCGTCGCGCGGCCAAGCGCGTGGAGGCGATGGTCAAGGATGAGGCGGACAAGGCGGTAGCCACCGCTCAACCCGCCCAGCGTGCCGATACCGAGGCGCTGCGCACGCGCATGATGGACGCGGTCAAGCAGATCAAGTCCTCGCGGATGGGCGTGCTGAAGGGCAACGCCGCGCTGTACGAGCTGCCGTGGTACGTGATCATCGGCAATCCGGCTGCGGGCAAGAGTACGGCCATCCTCAATTCCGGCCTGCAGTTCCCGTTCGAGGACAACCGCGGCAACGTGGTGCAGGGCATCGGTGGTACCCGCAACTGCGACTGGTACTTCACCACCAACGGTATCGTGCTCGACACCGCTGGCCGCTACTCGGTCAGCGTCGAGGACCGCATGGAGTGGCTGACCTTCCTCGGCCTGCTGAAGAAGAACCGCCCGCGCGCACCGATCAACGGCGTGATCATCGCCGCCAGCCTGGCCGAGCTGTCCGGCAGCAAGCCGGAGTTCGCGATCGAGCTGGCCAAGAACCTGCGCCAGCGCGTGCAGGAAATCACCGAGCGGCTGGAAGTGTTCGCGCCGGTGTACGTGCTGTTCACCAAGGCCGACCTCATCGCCGGTTTCAGCGAGTTCTTCCGCAACCTCGATCCCGGCGAGCGCGAGCATGTGTGGGGTGCGACGCTGCCGTTCGACGTGCATCAGCAGGGCGACGCGCTGGCGGCATTCGACAGCCATTTCGACGAGCTGGCCGAAGGCATCAAGGAAATGAGCCTGACCCACATGGCGATGCAGCGTGGCCGTGAAGTCTCGCCTGGGCTGCTGTCGTTGCCGCTGGAGTTCGTCGGCATCAAGCCGGCGCTGCGCACCTTCATCGCTACGTTGTTCGAGGACAACCCCTACCAGTTCAAGCCGGTGTTCCGTGGCTTCTACTTCTCCAGCGCACTGCAGGAAGGGCGTTCGGTGCATCACGCGTCCGAACGCGTCGGCCGCCAGTTCAACCTGGAGCGCGGGTCCAATGTCGATGAGGCGCCGACCGGCCATACCGCGTTCTTCCTCAAGGACCTGTTCCGCAAGGTGATCTTCGCCGACAAGGAACTGGTCCGGCAGTATTCCAGCCCGCACCAGAACCGGCTGCGCTATGGCGTGTTCCTGGGCGCAGTGGGTGTGCTGGCACTGGCGCTGGGCCTGTGGACCTGGTCGTACACCACCAATGCCCAGCTGGTGGCCAATGCCACCAAGGACCTGGATCAGGCCGTGCGCGTGCAGAAGGACCGCATGGACCTGAAGTCGCGCATCGACGCCTTGCTTCTGCTGCAGGATCGCATGGAGCAGCTGGACCGTTATGGCAAGGAGGGCGGCATCACCACCCATCTGGGCCTGTACCAGGGCACCGCGATCCGCGAGAAGCTGCTGCGTGAGTACAACCACGGCATGCAGCAGGTGATGCTGGCGCCGACCGTCTCCAATCTGGAGAACTATCTCGGCCAGGTGGTCGCCGAGCGCGACAAGCTTGGCCAGGGCAGCAGCGCTGCTGCCGAGAGCGAGGTGCTGTATCAGAACGCATCGCCAACCAGTACCAACGATGCGTACAACGCACTGAAGACCTACCTGATGCTGGGTAACCCGAAGTACGTCGAAGGTGCTCACCTGTCGCAGCAGCTGACCCTGTTCTGGCGCACCTGGCTGGAGGCCAACCGCGGCCAGATGAGCCGTGAGGAGATGGTGCGCGCGGCCGAGAAGCTGATGACCTTCTATGTGGCGCAGGCGGGCCAGCCCAGCTGGCCGCAGATACAGAACAAGGTCACGCTGGTGTCCGACACGCGCCAGGCGCTGGGGCAGGTGATGAAGGGGCAGCCGGCGATGGAGCGCGTGTACGCGCAGATCAAGGCACGTGCCGGCGCCCGCTTCGGAACCACCACCGTCGACAGCCTGGTGGGTGTGGAGCGCAACGGGCGCCTGATCAACGGCAGCTATGCGATTTCCGGTGCGTTCACGCGCAAGGCGTGGGAAGAGTACGTAAAGGATGCGATCAAGGAAGCAGCCAATACCCAGCTGAGCACCACCGACTGGGTGCTGGGTACCACCGAGCAGAGCGATCTGTCGCTGGCCGGCAGCCCCGAGCATGTCTCGCGCGAGCTGGTGACCCTGTACAAGAACGACTACGCGCGCGAGTGGAGCAAGTTCGTGCAGGGCCTGAGCGTGGCCGAGTTCAGTACGTTCGACGAGGCGGTGGCCCGCATCAACAAGCTGGGTGATCCCGGCAACTCGCCGCTCCGTGTTCTGCTGGAGCGCATCAACGAGGAGACGGTATGGGACAACCCGCCGGCGCAGGCGCGTTCGAGCAAGGCGCGCAAGGGCTTCGTGGCCTGGTTCCAGCGCACCATCCTGCGCAAGGACCCGGCAGCGACGGCCGCCGCGCAGCCGGTGGGTCCGATCGGCAAGGCGTTCGAAGGCATCGCGCGGCTCACCAGTGAGCGCGGCGATCAGCCGGCAGTGATCACGGCCTACTTCGAGACACTGGGCAAACTGCGTGCGCGCCTGAATGCCATCAAGAGCCAGGGCGAAATCGGCGTGGGCACCCGCAAGCTGATGCAGGACACCTTCAGCAATGAAGGCTCCGAACTGAGCGCGGGCCTGGCGCTGGTCGACGAGCAGGTACTGACCGGGCTGGACGAGAAGCAGCGTGAAGCCCTGCGCCCGCTGCTGCTGCGCCCGTTGACCCAGACCTTCAGCGCCCTGATCCCGCCGACCGAAGATGAGGTCAACAAGACCTGGAAGGCGCAGGTCTATGACCCGTTCAAGGCACGCATCGGGCAGCAGTACCCGTTCAACCTCAACTCGGATGTGGATGCCGCACCGAGCGACATCGCCGGCATCTTCGGTGCCAGTGGCAGCATTGCCGCCTTCAACAAGGACGCGCTCGGCACGCTGGTGATCCAGCGCGGTCCGCTGCTGGAGACCCGCCGCTGGGCAGGGCAGGGTGTGAACCTGTCGGCTGAGCTGGTTGCCAACTATGGCAACTGGGTGAGCGGCTCTGCCGCCGGCGCGGCGCAGGACACCACGATCTTCGAGATCCTGCCGTCGCCGGCTGCCGGCGCGCTGGAGTACAGCATCGAGATCGATGGCCAGGTGCTTCGTTATCGCAATACCCCGCCGCAGTGGACCACCATGCAGTACCCGAACGCGGGTCAGGTGCCGGGCGTGAAGATCACGGCGGTGACCGGCGATGGTCGTACCGTGGAGGTATTCAGTGCACCGGGCGCGAACGGCTTCAACCGCCTGATGGCCGAAGGCGAATACGAGCGCCTGGATGATTCCAGCCGGATCACCTGGAACGGCAATGGTGTGGCCGTGACGGTGGAAATGCGCATCGTCCGCCGGGCCGGCAGCGGCAGCGAGGGCGGCGGTGACTGGCAGCGCGGCCTGCAGCTTCCCGAGCGGGTGGCCGGTGGTACCCCTGCCGCGCCCGCGCCGGCGGCCACCGCGCCTGCTGCGGCGCAGACCACGGGAGGTGCGCAATGAGCCGCGTCGTCAGTGCCGGAGTTTCCTACTTCGGCAAGGTGCCATCGCGCGGTGATTTCGTCCGTGCGGCCGACAATCACCAGCTGCTGGGCTGGCTGGACCGGTGGGCGGGCGAGAGCCTGGAACTGCTGAGCCAGAGCCCGGACTGGAAGCAGCGCTACGACGAGGCACCGGAGATTCACTACGCGTTCCTGGGTTCTCGCAGCAAGATGGTGCTGTGCGGGCACTTCCTGGCCAGCCGCGATTCCTCCGAACGCCGCTTCCCGCTGCTGTCCGCGCTGCGCCTGGATGCGCCAGAACCGTTGCCGTTCATCGGCCGCAGCCCGCTGGCGATGTCCAACGCCTGGTCAGGACTGGCCCGCCTGGCACGCCAGGCCTACCAGGAAAGCGACGCGGCGCAGGCGCTGGCGCAGCTGGCGGACGCACGTTTCAGCATCAGCACCGATCCCGGTGACTACAACGGCAGCTTCCAGGACTTCCTGGAGAGCACCTCCGTGGCAGACCTCGAGTCGCGCCTGCGCGATTCCGGTCACGGCGAGGTGGCGCTGCGACAGGTGCTGCCGGCACTGGGCCTGCTGCTGCAGCCGGTGCTCAGCGGGGGCGATGTCAACATCGACAAGGCGCTGGTGTTTCCGCTGGTCCGTGACCCGGCCTATCGCCCACTGGTGGCGGCATTCTGGCTGGATCTGCTGTCCAGCTTCGTCTCCCGCGGCGATTTCGAACTGGCGGTGCTGATCCGCAACGACGCTGCGCCGAGCATGATCGTCGGTTTCAACGGCGCCGACCGCCAGGTGCTGCGTGCGGTGCTGGACCCGGCGGAAGCCGGCGACTTCCTGATCCGGATCCAGCATTCGGAATGGGTGGACGACTATCTGCGCGGCGATTACAACCTCAACCGCTTCGGCAGCTTCCTCGACCGTGACGATCTGGCCCTGGCCACCGCACGCAAGCTGTTCGGCGAGACTTTCCTGGGAACCTGATGATGCGCTTGTGCAACCCTCTCTCCCTTGCGTTGCCGCTGCTGCTCGCAGCCGTGCCGCTGGCCGCGCAGAACGCGCCTGCTGCGGCACAGGCTGCCACCGAACGACCGGTGGTGATCGAAGGCGTGGTGCCTGACCAGGCGACCAAGGCCAAGCTGCTGAACAATCTGCGTGCCGTGTATGGCGCCGAGCGCGTGGTCGACCGCATCCAGGTCGAAACGATCGCGACCCCACCGAACTGGGGCGATTACGTGGCGGGCATGATCAATCCCGGCTTGAAGCGGGTGTCGCCCGGCAAGCTGGAAGTGAACGGACAGGCAGTGCGGATCACCGGTGAGGTCGGCAACGAAGCGCTGCGGCAGCAGGTGGCCAGCGACCTGAGTCTGGCCAGCAATACCAGTTACACCGTGACCAACGCGCTGAAGGTCGGCTCGCAGCAGAACGTGCTGGACCAGACGCTGGCCAACCGCATCATCGAGTTCCAGAGTGGCAGTGCGCGTCTGACCCCGTTCGGCATGAGCATCCTCGACGAGATGGTCGCCAAGATGGCGCAGATGCCGGACAGCCGCTTCCTGATCATCGGCCATACCGACAATGTCGGGCAGCGCGAATCGAACCTGGCGCTCAGCCACGCGCGTGCGCTGTCGGTGAAGAACTACATGGTGTCCAAGGGCATTCCGGGCAGCCACATGGATGTCGTCGGCAAGGGACCGGACGAGCCGGTGGCGGACAACACCAGCAACGATGGCCGCGCACGCAATCGGCGCATCGAGTTCAAGATCCAGTAAACATGACGGGGATCGGGCCAGACCCGATCCCCGCATGAGCGGGATCCGCAGGCAGATTAGTCTTCTGGATTGACGTCCAGCATCTCTTCCATCTGTTCCAGCGTGCCGTGGTCCTTGATGACGCGCTTGAGCCAGACATGCAGCGGCATCTCGCCCCAGCGTGCGGCCTTCTCGGCGAGATAGGCCACGGGGCTGTGCGGTTCGGTCCGACGGAAGAACTCAGCGACCTGGCGCAGCTGCTGCAGCGCTTCCTTGCGCGAGCCGGGTGCACCCGCAGGGCCACGCGGTGCTGTCACCGGGGCCGCTTCGGTCGCGGGCGCCTCATGGCCGAACGATGCATCTTCAAAATCGTCGGAGGAGGCTTCTGTTTCGCCATCGAGCAACACCCCGGCTTCGCGTGCGAAGCGCAGCACGGTGCGCTGCAGGTGTTCAAGCTGCTCACGCACCGCGCTGAAGCTTGGGCCATCCAGCCCCAGGCGGTTGTCGACCGCGGCCTGCAGTTCGGCCAGGGCCTGGCTGCAGTCGGGCAGGTCGTCGGCCAGCTGCCGGTAGAACCCGTGCTGGGTATCGCGGCGGGCGGCAGTGAGAATGTCCAGGCCAGGGCGGCCGTCATCCTCTTCGCCGCTGTTGGCACGGGCATGGGCATGCTCGAAGTCGGCGAGGCTGAAACGCCCCTGTGGCGCGACGGCAATCGGCACGGAGCGCAACCATTGCAGCGAATTGGTCAGTAACCAGCTCAGGTTGCCGATGCGCTCTTCAAAATCGCCGTCAGGTGCCTGGGGATGCACGTCATCCCAGTAGCGGTCGCACAGGCCGGCGGTGAGCCGGTAGCCAGCGGCGAGGCCCTGGAATCCTTCCAGCTGGGTGGCGGCTTCGCTGAGCCAGCCTGCCAGCCGCAGGTCCTTGGTCCGGGTCTGCAGCAGGTCGGTGGCATCACGCAGCACGCTGCTCCAGTCAGCGTACTTGATGTCGGTCTGCCACGCCCCCTGGTCCAGGGTCGGGTCGTCGGCACGACGGTTTTCGATGATCCGATCGAATTCAGCCGAGAACGACAGGTCTTCACCGGTCGGCGCGTGTTCCGAAATCGGGGCCAGCAGGGCTTCCTGATCCAGCATGGCGGGTCTCGTTGGGGACTGTGGGCGATTCTAGCCCGCCGATGTGAACGCGGTCGCGGGATTGGTCCGTCCAGGCATGCCTGAATACGGAATGCCGTCAGTTATGTGACGAACAACGCACTTCCATGGCGGTAGAGGCGTCGTGATTTTGACGAACACCGCAATCTGGTAGATTTGATGGCTGGAATCCGACGCCGCCGGGTAGGTGCAGGCGTCTTCACACTGGAATTGGCATGGATCAGCTGAACTACGTGATGACCCAGGTTGCCGGGCTCGGTGACGCGCAACGCCTGTATCGACTGCGGTCCGATGCACTGGAAGGGTGCACGGTGGAGCGGTGGCGCGGCGGTGATGCGCTCGGCCAACATGCCTGGACCGATGTCGATGTACTCGCCACGCGCGCTGATATCGCGCTGGATGCCCTGCCGGGCACGCGTGCGACACTGGTCGCGCAGATGGCCGATGGTGGTCAATGGCAGCGCAGCGGCCTGATCGCGGACGCTTCCTGCCTGGGCAGCGACGGTGGCCTGGTGCGCTACCGGCTGCAGCTGGTGTCATGGACGTGGTGGCTGCAGCATGCTCGGCACAGCCGCGTGTTCCAGGAACAGAGCGTGCGTGCGATCGTCGATGCCGTACTGGCAGGGCACGCTGGCATCGCGCGCTGGCGCTGGGCCGAGGGCGTCGACGCCTTCCTTGGCCAGCGCGTGCGCAGCTACTGCGTGCAGTACCGCGAGAGTGACCTGGATTTCCTGCAGCGCGTGCTCGCCGAAGAAGGCCTGGGCTGGCGTCTGTACGCCGATGAGGAAGCGCCCTGCGGCAATGGCATGGAGATCTTCGCCGACAGCGTCGCGCTGCCGGAAGATGCCACCAGCGTGGCTGCAGGCGTGCGGTTCCATCGCAGTGACGCCACCGAATCCAGTGACAGCGTGCAGGCCATTGGCCTGCGTCGGCGCCTGGCCAGTACTTCGATCAGCCTGCAGAGCGATGATTACCGCCAGGTACGCGCACTGGTGGCACAGTCGCCGATGGAGGGCGGCGGTGGCCAATCGCCGCGCGAAGACTACGATGCGGTAGGTGCCTACGCCTTCAGCGACAGTACGGCCGGTGCGCGCCAGGCCCGCCTGCAGGCGCAGGCGCGCGAATCCCACAGCCGTGGCTGGCAGGGCTCGGGTACGGTTCGCGGCTTCCAGTCCGGACAATGGCTGCGACTGCAGCAGGCCCCCGGTGCGACACCGCCTGAGCTGCTGCTGGTGGCCGTCGAACATGCCGGCATCAACAATCTCCCTACCGATCTGCGGCGAAGCCTCGATGACGCGCTGGGCGTGGCGCCGATCGATCCGGCCGACGCTGCGCTCTGGCAGCAGGCCGAAGCGAGCGGGTATGGCAACCGTTTCGATGCGGTGGATCGTACCCTGCCGTGGCGCCCGCTGCTGCAGGACGGTAGTGGCGCACGGCTGAATCCGCGCCCGACCGTGCCGGGTTACCAGACCGCTGTCGTGGTTGCCGGCGACGGAGGCGCCAGCAAGGACCTGCACGCAGACAGCCATGGCCGCGTGCGCGTGCGTTTCCACTTCCAGGAAGGCGAGGGCGGCGGAGCCAACGACAGCGCATGGTTGCGCGTGGCGCAGCGCTATGCCGGACCCGGCGTGGGCAGCCAGTTCCTGCCGCGCATCGGCCAGGAAGTGCTGGTGGGCTTCCTCGACGGCGATATCGATCGGCCACTGGTGCTGGGCACCCTGTACAACGGACGTGGCGAGGCGGGCGTGGCACCGACGCCAGCCGGCGGAAGCGGCCAGAGCGACGTATCGCTGTATGGCCAGGCTGCAGACATGCGCGGCAGCGCGCAGGCCAACCTCAGTGGCGGCCAGGCGCCGGCCTGGCATGCTGCCGGCATGGGGGACCAGGCGCATCGGCAGGGCGGTGCGCTGTGGGGTATCCGCTCGCGCGAGTGGGAAGGCGGGCAGGGCGCCAACCATCTCCTGTTCGATGACTCGAACCAGCAACTGCGCGCGCAGCTGGCCAGCAGCCAGCAGGTGTCACAACTGACCCTGGGGCACCTGCGTCACCAGGCAGACAATTATGTCGGCAGCCTGCGTGGCACCGGTTTTGAACTGCGCAGCGACGCGTGGGGCGCGGTGCGCGCCACGGCCGGTGCCTGGTTCACGGCGTACGGGCATCGGTCGACGGCACCTGCGGGCGAGGCAGTGCAGCCCGCTGCCTTGCTCACGCAGTTGCAGGCATTGGGCGAACGCTTCACCCAGGCCGCGCGTACGCACCTGACCAGCCCGTTGGCGATGCAGGAGGGCGCGCGCGCGCCAAAGCGCTCGGAGCTGGTTCCCGATCAGTCGCCGGTTCCCGCGCTGCTGGCGAGCGTACGCACCACCACGGGCGGTGATGGATTCGATATCGGCAAGAGTGGTGCGACCGAGCGCAAGTCGGATGCTGGGCAGGATCGCGTGCCGCATTCGGGTGATCCACTGCTTGGACTGGCCGCACCGCAGGGACTGGTGCAGGTGGCAGGCCAGGGAGTGCACTGGGGGAGCGGTGAAGGCCTGCTGTTGGCCAGTGGCGGTCATAGCGACACGGTTACCATGGGGCAGACCCGTCTGCATGCGGGGCAGGCGATCGGCGTGCTTGCGTCCGTGGTTGAGGGCGCAGCGGCCGCACCCACCGCGCTTGACGTCGTGGCCGGCACTGAAATGCTCGATATCCAGTCCCAAGCGGATGGGGTGCGCGTGCAGTCGCGTGGCGCTCTGCGCGGGGCCAGCGCGCAGGCGCCGGTGGAAATCGCCGCGGCCAATACGATCCACGTGGCGACGTCCGGGGGGGCCAGCCTGACCATTGCCGGTGGCAACATCACCATCGCCTGTCCGGGCACGATCAAGGTGCATGCGGGCAGCAAGTCATTCGTCGGCCCGGCGCAGCAGGGCTATCCGCTTCCCCAGTTCCCGCGCAGCAGCTGTAAGAGCTGCATTCTCGACGCCATGCGCCAGGGCACGCCGGGAGTGCTGGTGTGAATCGTTACGCCGTGATCGACAGCGCGCAGCGGTCGCACTTCCATGAGCGGCTGGAGCGTCTTGGCGCGCGCTATCGCTCGCTGTTCGAAGGCACGGCCGAGGCCGGCCTGCTGGATATTGCTCCCTTGCTGGTGGCTTGGACGGACAGGGACCTGCACGCGCAGCTGGATGCGGAGATCCGGCAGATGGGAGCGCAAAGGCCGGGCGTGACCCTGCTGTGGAGTGCACTGGAACTGGACGATCTCGCGAAGCGGTTGCGTGCTTTCCATCTGGTGAAGGTGCCCGAGAAGGGCGGTCGTGAGATGCTGTTGCGCTGGTACGACACCCGTATCCTGCCTGCACTGCTGGATCTGTTGTTGCCTGCGCAGCGTGCCGCCCTGCTGGAGGGCGTGCAGCGCCTGCAGTACTTCGATCGCTACGGCGATCTGCAGGAATGGCCGCTGGCCGAGATGCTGGCCGGAATGGATGATGCCGGCCTGCCTGCGCTTCCGCCATTGCGCCTGGACGAAGACCAGTACACGCGTCTGCTGGACGCGTGCGAGCCGGATGTGGCCATTGCCCAGCTTCGCAGGGTCATCCCGGATGAGATCAAGCGGGTGCCGTATCGATCGCTGTACCCGTTCGTCGTCGACCTTATGCAGGATACGATCGCCCACGGTGTGAACCAGGTGGACGATCACGTGCAGTACCTGTTGCTGGCGTTGTACACCTCCGGGGCGTGCCGCGGCCATCCTGCCGTGCAGGCGCGTTTCGCGCAGCCTGCCGGGAGCTGTGAGGTGCCGTTCGCGGACTGGGCATCAGCGCTGCCGGAAGATGTCTGGACGACGGGCGTCCCGCTGTGGGACCACACCGCCTCGCCTTTGCAGGCCGAGCCTGCACCCTCGTGGACGTGAAGGAAGAATCATGCGTTTGATGCGGACCCATCTGCTGGCGGCCCTGGCGTTGCTGCTCCTGTTGCCGGCATTGGCGGCCTGCAAGGGACGGACGGCCTCCACGCCGGTGGCCGTGCTCGGCTACAACCATACGGATGCATACATTGCGCAGTTCCTCGTGAATGGCGGCAGTGGCGGGTCGGCCGATTCCCACTCGGAAGGCGGAACTGTCTGCTGCGTCGTGCTGCCTGATCGATGGACGCCGGACATGAAGGTGGAGATCGAATGGACCACGGATCTGGAAACGTTCCAGAAGAAGACCGTTGCGATTCCGAAGTACAACCAGCTCGGAAACCTGGCCGTCCATTTCCTGCGCAATGGCGAGATCAAGGTCTTCGTCACCAATCTTGTGCTCGGTCATCCCGACTATCCATTGACCGGCCCCGAGGCGCCCTTGCGCGAGGGCGAGAATCCAGTCTGGGAGCACCTTCGGCGCCCGCTTGAAAAGTGATCACGGGGCCCGGTCGCTCACCGGGCATCCGATCCGAATGCTTGGCGTGGGTGACAAGGACAACGATCCCGGCGGGGACCAGCAGCGAATCCAGGAGACAAGGACATGAGTGGACGCACGGCAACCGGCGCGCAACCAATGCCGGCAGATGGACGCAGAGCGCTGAGCGGCGCCGAAGCGCAGCAGCGGGCGCGGGCCATGGCGTGCATGCGCGAGAAGGGCTCCGAATGCCAGGGCCAGGTGCACGTAGGCATCTACTTCGACGGCACCGGCAACAACCGCGAGTGGGAAGGGACCTTTGTAACCGGCAAGACGCGCTCCCCCAAGACCCAGCTGGCCCGCAACGGTCACAGCAATGTGGCGCGCCTGTACGACGCCGCCCTGAAGGAGCGTGGCAACGGCTTCTTCAGCATCTACGTTCCCGGCGTCGGCACGCCATTCGCCGACGTCGGCGATACCAACCAGGATGGTGACACGCTGGGAGGCGGCGCCGCGCGTTATGGTGCGGATCGCATCCACTGGGCCATCCTGCAGGTCATCAATTCGGTACATCAGTACCTGAACGGTGGTGACCTGATCCAGCCCAACGAAGCCAAAGTACTGGTCGCCTCAATGAGCGAGACGCGGCTGCTGGAAGGCATGACGCGACGCGCGATGCTCACGGCAATCGCGCAGCGGTTGGAGCGCGTGGTCAAGGGGCACCAGCGCCGCGTCAAGTCGGTGCACGTTTCCGTCTTCGGCTTCTCGCGTGGCGCGGCACAGGCGCGGGCGTTCGTGCACCGGCTGTATGAGACGGCAGAAGCCTGGGGCAGCGGTTGCGGCTACAACATTGCCGGCATTCCGCTCTACCTGAACTTCATGGGCATCTTCGATACCGTTGCGTCGGTCGGCGTTGCTGCGATGAGCCGCGTCTCGAAGGGCAAGTGGGACTGGGCCGCCGGTGACATGATGAGCATTCATCCCGAAGCACGCCAGAGCGTGCATTTCGCGGCCCTGCACGAGCAGCGGATCAATTTCCCGCTGGACCTGGCGACCAGCGGGAAGGAGGTGCTTTACCCGGGCATGCACTCGGATGTCGGTGGCGGCTACTCGCCCGGCGGCCAGGGCAAGGACTTCGTTTCCGGTGCCGCGAACGGTACCGCCAAGCTTGCGCAGATTCCGTTGATCGACATGCATCATGAGGCCGTCAAGGCAGGCGTGATAATGAAAACGATCGAGGAACTGGGGGCGCAGCCAGTGCTCGCCATGCATTTCGGCTGTCACCCACAGCTGATCCGCGATTACAACGCCTGGCTGACCGGTCACGGTGTCCCCGGAGGCGCGCACACGCAGCAGATTGCAGGACATTGCCGGCAGTACGTTGCCTGGAAGGGCAAGCGGCTGCCGAATGGTCCACAGAGCGTGCTGCAACAGCCGTTCTTCAAGCAGTCCGATGCCGAGGATCAGGTGGATCTGGCCAATGCGCAGCGCGATTTCGCAAATCTGGTTGGAAAGCTGCGCAGGGGCAAGGAGGAGATGGCGGCCTACCGCAGGCAGCTGGACGAAAGCCAGAAACGCATGGAGGCGGGTCGCAAGATCGGGCGTCCGGTATTTGAACCTACGCCACGGGCCTCCCAGGCGGCTTACGACTACGCAAAAATCCCGGCCGAGACCAGCACTCTGCTTAACCTTGTGCTGGACGGTGCGCCGGTACCCGATGTGAGTACGGTGCTGTTTGACAACTACATGCATGACTCGCTGGCCGGCTTCTACATCGGGAAGTGGACGGAGCTGAATATTCCTGCCGTCAATACCTACGGCTACCTCCGCTATCGCGAGGTCTTCAGTGTGGCCGGCAGGAGGGCTCAGGAGTGCCGGGATCCGGCCACGCTGCCGCCAGCGAACATCCCCACCATCGGCGGCGCGTTCCAGCAGCTGGGCTCGGCAATGGGCGGGTGAGGCGATGCAGCGTCTGGAATGCCCGTTGCGCTTATGCGCCAATCGGGCGCTTCACCTCGGGGAGGCTGGGAGCCATGCATCAGAGCAGGTCAGTGAATCGTCAGCGCCCCGCTGCGCTGCGTCAGCTGCTCCTGGCCAGCCTTGTGCTGCCGCTGGTGGCATGCCGGCAAACCACCTCACAGGATATCGAGCAGGCAGACACCGCCGGCCGTGCGCAGGCCTCCATCGAGGCAAAGGCAGACGCCCATGCCGCGCAGGCGGAGCCGCCGTTGCCGGGTGATCCGGACAGCTCTGAAACGCTCTTCGACGGATTGCTGGATTGCCAGCCGAAGGGCTGGTACCTCAGCACTGAATCAGGCCAGCCCGCGAATCCTTACCTGGCCCTGCACGCGCCCGAACCCTGCGAACGCGATGAGGAGTTCGGGATGGCGCACTTCTGCGTCAAGGCCGATTTCCATGGCCTGCCGGTCTACGGGGTCGTTGCCCATCTGGGAACCGCACCCACGCCCATCGGCATCATGATCGATCTACCACTGGACCAGGCGCGTGCGCGACTCCGCATGGCGCTGGGGTCTGAGTTTCCCGATGACGCGCGCAGCCGGCGCGGCGAAAGGCCGATGCTGGGTCCCCAGGTCGGCAACGCGCAGAAGTCGCAGTTGATGTGTGCGCCCGATTGGGCCTGATCAAGATGGGCAGGCGATGGCCCGAACAAGCCAAAGGTTTAGGCTACGTCGGTGGTTCGCGCGCTTCTTGTCGAAGGCCTGGAACGGAGAAATGGTGAAGATCAACACCCGTGTCTGGCGTGGACTGCAGCCTGTGCTGTTGCTCGGCCTTCTTCTCTCGGTCGCCGCTTGCACCGGGAAGCCGAATTCATCGCAGAACCCAGCTGCAGGTGTGCCGCCAACGGGGGCGGCCACTAAGACGAAGGAAGTGCCTGCATCTACAGCGCGAAGCGCACGATATGCCGGCGTCAGGATGCTCTCACCTCATTCCGGCTGCGCGTACGAATACAGCCCGGTGGACTTCTGTGATGCGCAGCATCGCGCGCAGATCGACCAGGCCATCCTTACCCAGGTGCCGAACTTCAACCGGCATTACATCCTGGCCCAGCTGGATGAGCGCAAGGAGTACTTCCAGCGCTCCATCGTGCTGATCGACAGCCGCGACGGCACCGTGTATCCGTTGCCCATTGATGCGTTCTCGGGCCCGCTGGTGGGCAAGGAGGGCGCGCGTACCTATGGCACGGTGGAGACATCCGCTGAGAGCGACACGTTCTGCGTGAGCGGCGCACTGCTCGTCTACCGGGCATTCGAAGAGGGCCGCTTCTGCTTCGGATTCGATGGTGTCAGATTCACCGGCCACACCACGCAGTACATGCAGTAGCGGCCGCCTTCACCCGCGAGCGCCGGCCCGGCTGAACGAGCCGGGCTGTCCGACGTGGCGGGCGTCGCACCTTCATGGCATCCTCACGAAACTGATTGGCCACCGGCCATCGACGGATGAACGACATGCAGAAGTGGATCGGACGCACCGCCGGCGGGTTTGCGGTGGCGCTGTGCCTGGCGGCGCCGCTGGCACAGGCCGCCGAACCGGCCTTTGGTGGCTGGCGCAACCTCGACTCCCGCGATGGTGCCGAGCCCGCCTTGCGCGACGTCCCGTTCGCACTGCTGCCGATGCCGGTCGCACGGGATGCGCGCTTTTCGGTGTATGACCGCGAGAGCAAGCGGCTGGTGTGCTGCCTGCAGGTGGCCAGCGCCGAACTGGATGACACGGCGCTGCGCAAGGTCTATCAATTGCCCGAGCAGTGGGTGACCGACCTGCGCAACGGCCGCAGCACGGCCCGCCCGTGGCCGACGCGGGTGTACGAAATGCGCCGCGTTGGCGAACTGGTCGACTACGGGTTCAGCGATGCGCCGGAGGCCTACAGCGATCTGGGAGGCCTGCTGCTGCCCGCCGACGCGCGCCTGCTGCCCGATGGCAGCGTGCAGGCAGGGGCGACCTATCGCCTGCAGTTCCGCAGCACGCCGCTGGGGGATGACAGCAGCGCGCTGGACCGCTTCACCCTGCAACCGGCACAAGACACAGGCAAGCCGGTGATCGTCGAAGTGTCCTACGGAACCTATTGATCCGGAACGTTAATCCGGCGTGACGGCGGTCGCGTGCGCCGCCGTTTTCCATCTGCTACCGTCGCCCTACAGGGGAAGGACCTGCCCGCCGCGTCGCGGAGGGCAGCAACGGTAGGAACGCCATGGAAGCGATTCGCAACCTCATGGTGCAGGCAGCGGGTCTTGATGCCGGCAGCCGCCTGTATCGGTTGGATCTCCCCGGCATGCCGGCGGTCGTTGTCGACCGGTGGCACGGGCGTGATGCCCTGTCGCAGGGGCGGCATCTTCAGATCGATGTACTCGCGCTGGACGCATCGCTGCCACTGGCTGACTGGCCGGGGCGGCCCGCATGCCTGCATGTGCACCTGGCCGATGGCCAGGATTGGCCGCGTCACGGCGTGATCGCCGATGCGCAGTGCGTGGGCGCTGACGGTGGACTGGTGCGCTATCGCATCACGCTGCGTGACTGGACCTGGTGGCTCGACCAGGCCCGCTGCAGCCGCGTGTTCCAGGAACAGAGCGTGCGCGAGATCGTGGACGCGGTGTTCCAGATGCACCCGCAACATGCGCATTGGCGCTGGAGCGATGAGGTCGACGGGATGCTGGCCGCATCCCGGCCGCGCAGCTATTGCGTGCAGTACCGCGAGACCGACCTGACCTTCGTGCAGCGTTTGCTGGCCGAAGAAGGGCTGGGCTGGTGCGTGCAGGATACCGGGGAGGCGACGGCCGGCCACGGCGTGCTGCTGTTCGCCGATTCGACCCTCCTGCCGGAAGCCGCTGCGTCGCAGTCGGCGGGAGGGATCCGCTTCCATCGCGCCGATGGCACCGAGCAGAGTGATGGCGTGCAGCAGCTCGGCCTGCAACGGCGGCTGCATAGCACGCACGTGCAGCTGCACAGCAGCGACTACCGCAGTGCGCGCTCGCTGGCCGGCCAGTTGCCGGTGCAGGGCAGCGGGCAGGCGCGACGCGAGGATTACGACCCGGTTGGCGCGCATGCCTTTGCCGACGCGGCCGAGCTGCAGCACCACGCTCGGCTGGTCGCCGAGGCACTGGAGGCGCAGGCACTGCAGTGGCACGGCCGTGGCAGCGTGCGCAGCGGCGATGCCGGCCAGGTCTGGTCATTGAGCGGAACGCCGGGGTCAGTGCCGACCGAACTGTTGTTGGTGGACGTCGAGCACGCCGGGGTCAACAACCTGCCGGTGGATCTGCGCCAGGCGCTGGCAACGATGGACGATGCCGCCGCCACCGCGGACACGCTGCAGGTGGCTGCCCAGACGCAGGGCTACGCACAGACATTCGTCGCTCTGCCCCGCGACCGGCGTTGGCGTCCGACGCTATGGGACGGCACGGGTGCGCGACGCAATCCGCGGCCGCTGGCGCCCGGTTACCAGACAGCGGTCGTGGTGGCTGCGCAGGGCGCCGATGGCGCCGAGCTGCACGCCGATGCACTGGGACGGATCCGCGTGCGGTTCCACTTCCAGCAGGAAGAGGGCAGCACGGACAGCGCGTGGCTGCGCGTCGCGCAGCGCTACGCGGGGCCGGGCGTGGGCAGCCAGTTCCTGCCCCGTATCGGCCAGGAAGTCCTGGTGGGCTTCCTCGAGGGCGACATCGACCGGCCGCTGGTGCTGGGCGCGCTGTACAACGGGCGCGGAGAAGGCGGCGTCGCGCCGACCCCGGCGGGCGCCAGCGCGGAGGCCGATACGTCCATGTACGCACAGGCGAGGGATGGCACCGGCAGTGCGCAGGCCAACCTCGGGGGCGGCCAGGCGCCTGCCTGGCACGCGGCGGCGACCGGAGAGCAGGCACACCGCAACGCCGGTGCGCTGTGGGGCGTGCAATCACGGGAGTGGCAGGGGGCCGGCTGGAATCGTCTGCTGTTCGACGACAGCGACCAGCAGCTGCGGGCCCAGCTGGCCAGCAGCCAGCAGGCTTCGGCATTGACGCTGGGGCATCTGCGCCATCAGGCGGACAACCATAGAGGCAGCTTCCGCGGCAGTGGATTCGAGTTGCGCAGCGACGCCTGGGGCAGCGTGCGCGGGCAAGGCGGGCTCTGGTTGAGTGCCTATGCCCGCCGCAGCGTCGAACCGGCAGGTACGGCGGCACAGCCTGCTGCGCTGTTGCAGCAGCTGGCCACGCTGGCCCACAGCCATGCTGCGGCGGCGGGTACGCATCTGACAGTGCGGCCGGCCGCGCATGTCGGCGTGCAATCGCCGCAGCGCTCGCGGTTGGACGGTTCGCAGTCACCGCTGCCGGTGCTGCTGGCCAGCGTGCGCAGTACGGTGCCCGGTAGCGCGTTGCAGGATGCGGCCGGCTCGGCGCCGGAACGCAGCGGTGATGCCGGCGAGGGCCGCGTTCCGCATACCGGCGATGCCCTGCTGGGCCTGGCTGCACCTGATGGTGCGCTGATGGTGGCCGGACAGGGGCTGCATTGGGCGCCGGGCGAGACTCTGGCACTGGGCAGCGGCCAGCACGGCGAGGCCGTGGTGATGGGGCAGGCGCGCTGGCATGGACGGCAGGCCATCGGCGTACTGGCCGCAACACTGGAGGGGGCTGATCCGGGCGAGCCGGCGCTGACCCTGGCCAGTGGCGAACAGGTGCTGGACGTCAAGGCGCAACAGGACGAAGTGCGCGTGCAGTCGCGGCAGTCGCTGCGTGGCACGAGCGCACAGGGCGCCGTGGAGGTGGCTGCGGGCCGGACGGTGCAGGTGGCCACCGCAGGCGGGGCCAGCATCACCCTCAGCGGCGGCAACATCGTGTTCAACGCACCCGGGAGGATCGCCGTGCACGCGGGACGCAAGTCGTTCCTGCCCGGCGATCGCGGCCGTTACCCGTTGCCGGTCTTCCCGCAGTCGGTCTGCAAGGAATGCCTGCTGCTGGCCGCACAGCGTGCAGCCCCGCTGACACCGAAGGGAGGCTGAGCGTGGCCAACGACTGGCAGTTCCCACCGTTCTCGCCACCGCCGTTGGAGGAGGGCACCCAGCGTTACGTTCTGCTTGATGGCGCGCAGTGCGAGCAGCCCCTGCAACTGCTGCGCGCGCTGCCCTGGGCGCCGCTGCCCCTGTTTGACGGCCTGCTGGCCGATGGCACGGATGACGCCAGCGTGTTCCTCGCGCGCCTGCCGCGTGGCCTGGAGCTTGACGGTTTCCTGCAGCGTGCGGCGTCTTACGCGCGTTCTCCGGGCCTGCTCAGCCTGATCGACACGGCATTGCCTGCGGAAGAGCTGCAGCAGCGGCTGCAGAGACGGCTGGACGCCAGCTACCCGAACGGCAAGCTGTTCCTGGCCCGCTTCTTCGACGCGCGGGTGCTGCCATGGTGGGTGCAGGTGCTGGACGCGGCGCAGTGCCGGGCCTTCCTGGCGCTGGGAGAGCGCTGGTGGTACCTGCGCCACGATCTGAAATGGGCGCACCTGGAATTGCAGGACAGCGTGCAGGATCCGCACGATCCTCCCTGGGTGCTGGAGGCGGCGCAGCGGCGCGCCCTGATCGATGCCAGCTACCCCTACACGCTGATCGATCACTTCCAGCTCTCCGATCCGGAGCTGCTGGCGCGGCTTCCCCGTGCGCGCTGGTATACCTTCTTCCGACGGGTGGTGGCCACGGCCGCGGACGTCGGCATCGAGGACAGCCGACGGCTGGTGATGGTGTCGACCTGGGCGCTGCTGGCCGGCGTCGATCTTGGCGAGGATCCCGCATGGCGGCTTCGCCTGCAGGACTTCGCGGCGGGGCGGCGCAGCGCTGCCGATATCGGTGACGAAGTGTGGCCGCTTGAAGAAAGCTGGGACTGAACGGAGCGCGATCGGAATGATGGGCAACAAGTACCTGTGGTGGAGCGCGCTGGCGGTGATCGCGCTGCTGGTGGTGGGCGTCGGCTGCAGCCGGGCGATGGCACGCGGCAAGACGCCGATCATGTCGTTGTTCGCGTTCAACTACAGCCCGTATTACCTCGACGATGTAAGGGTGGATGGGCAGTTTCTGGGCGGAATCGGTGGATACACCAACGGTGGCTCCGGCATGGCCCCGCGTGCGCCCCGAGGCAAGGGGCCGCACAGCGTGCGCGTGCGCTGGATCGAGGCCAACCGATACGATCTGGCCACCAACCGCTATCTGGATGAAGGGCACCGCGTGCCGCGTGAAGCCGTGGTACCGCTGAAGATGCCCTATCCACCCAACCCGGCCACCTTGCTGCTGCACTTCTATGCGGACGGTCATGTCGAGGCCGAGCTGCTGGACAAGGGCGTGAACAAGTGGGACGTACGGCGCATGCCAGTGCCGAAGGAGCACAAGGACCATGACCAGTATTGATCCGACCGCGATTCCCGGGCAGGTGGATCTCGAACCGGGCACCCCGGATCCGGTCGCCCAGGCTGAGGGCACGGCACGCACTGCGCGACTGGCCCGCGGCACACGTCCGCTGAGCGATGCCGAGCGCCGCCGTCGCCAGGAGGCGATGTGTGGCACCGTGCCCGACAAGGAAGCGGCCACTACGGGATGCACGCAGAGCCTGCACCTGGCCGTATTCTTCGATGGCACCGGCAACAATCGCGATGAGGAGCTGAACAAGGCCCAGAATGAGCGCGCATTGTCGAACATCGCCCGCTTGTTCATCGCGCACAGGGACGACACGCGGAACATAAAACGGCAGTACCTGTCCGGCGTAGGAACACCGTGCCCGGAGGTCGGTGATAAGGGGGGACTGCTGGGGCTGTCCATCGGCAAGGGCGGGCGCGAGCGCATCGACTTCGCGCTGCAGTCGCTGGACGAGCTGATAGACAGCCAGCCCGAGCCGATGCGCATCCTGGTGGTCAGCGTGTCGGTACTGGGCTTTTCGCGCGGAGCGGCTTCGGCACGCGCGTTCGCCCGCGATCTGGCCGCGCGCTGCCGACGCCAGGCCGATGGCACCTGGCTGTACCGCGAGCGTATTCCGCTGCGGATCGGATTCATGGGCGTGTTCGATACGGTGTGCTCGGTGTGGCCCAGCCTGACGGCGGCGGCAGTGAACTACCGCAATGGGCATACCGGATGGGCTGAAGGCATGACCATACCGGAGATCGTGGAGCAGTCGGTGCACATGACCGCCGCCCATGAGCTGCGCGGCCAGTTCCCCCTGGATTCCACCCGCGAGCATGCCCAATACCCCGCCAACACGGTGGAAATATGGTTCCCGGGTGTGCACTCGGACGTGGGCGGTGGCTACGATCCCCAGCACCAGGGGCGCCGGAACAGCATCGCGCGCTTTGCCCTGAACGAGATGTATGACATGGCGCAGGCCAGGGGGGTGCTGCTCAACCCGATCAGTCGCCTGGAACAGCACGTCAAGGCTGAGTTCGACAAGCAGGATCCGGAACTGCAGGCGGTGTTCAACGCCTATCTGCAGGCGGTGCGGGTCAAGCGTGGACGCATGGAGGACGTGCAGGCGTCGCATATGGAGCTGCTGTATCGCTGGCTGCGCGTGCGCGTGGCACGTGGTGACCAGTTGCCGTCGATGCAGCGGCTTGCTGCACGCGAAGAGGCCCTGCGCGAACAGGTGCGCACGCTGCGCCGACGGCAGTCGCAGCTGCCATCGCCCTGGGACAACGACAACCTGCATCTGGCCGACCAGGGCAATGCGGAGAAGACCGCCGAATGGAACCGGGTGTCAGACGAGCTGAAGGCGCGCAACGATGAGCTCTCTGCGGTACGCAAGCAGCGCCGGGGGCTGGAGAAGGAGAACGACACGCTTCTGGACAAGATCGTCAGCCTGCGACGGCGCCGGGAGCGCGGCAGAACGCTGACAATGGCCGAGCGGGTCACTCTGGAATCCTGGGACAATACGACCCTGCTGCCGCCGGAGGTGGAGACCTTCTTCGATGGGTACGGTCATGACTCGGTGGCGCACTGGTTCATCGGCAACCTGAGCCAATGGCGGGTGCTGTACTTCGGCGCGACCAAGTACACGCCCGGCAAGGTCGAGGAGACGGCGGATACGCGAGAGGCCGTGCCCGGCTGAGGGGGCAGGGTACACTGGCCGGCGCAGCCCTTGCCGTGCCGTCGATTGTGAGACCCGTGACCCGCCTGATCCTGTTGTTGTCCTGTTCGCTGCTGGCGGCCTGCGCCAGCGCGCCTGCGCCGGCTCCGGTCCCGTCGGATGCGCTGTGGAGGCTGATCGAGCGCGATTGCCGCGGTGCCGATGTGCCGCGTGGCGCCTGCCTGCAACGGGACGCGACCGCGGCCCGCCGCGATGTGCTCATCAAGGACGCCCATGGCGACTACCAGTTCCTGCTGATGCCACTGGACAAGGTCAGTGGCATCGAGAGCGCTGTGCTGTACCAGCGCGGTGCGCCGAACTACTTCGCGGCTGCCTGGCAGGCCCGCGGGCATACCGAACAGGCGCTGGGCCGCCCCCTGCCGCGCACTGTCGCAAGCCTTGCACTGAACTCGCCGCACGGCCGTTCCCAGCATCAGCTTCACATCCACATCGACTGCCTGCGCGCCGATGTGCTGCAGGCGCTGGACACGCACGCCCCGGCGGTCGGAATGCAGTGGGCGGCGTTGCCCGTGCCGCTGCGTGGCCATCGTTACGTTGCGCGCATGCTGCCGGGAGCAGAACTGCGTGCCAATCCATTGAACCTGCTCGCCTATGACCTGAGCGGGCTGCCCGATGTCGGCCAATGGAGCCTGGTGGTGGCAGGCCGCGAGAATGTGCTGGGAGGCCCCGGCTTCATTCTGCTGGCGACCCGCCTGGATCCCGCGACCGGCAATGAGGCCAGCGGTGAGGAGCTGCAGGACCATGCGTGCTCGGTACTGACCGGGGCGGATGCCGCGCTGGAGCGGGTCCGCTAGTCCGGGCGGACCTGTTGTCGCCAGCGCGGCGCGGTCAAGGCCAGCAGTTGCCGGTCCTGCCAGCCATCGATATCCAGATGGTGATCGCGCAGCAGGCCTTCATGCTCGAACCCCACCGAGCGCAGTGCATCGACGAAAGGCGTGCTGCTGGCCACCGGAAGCAGGGTGAACACGCGATGCAGTCCGACCTGGTCGAACAGGAAGGGGCACAGCGCCTGCAACGCCTGCGCGGGATGCTCGTGGCTGTGCTGCATTGAACGCAGCTCGGCGCAACGGGCGTGGGCGGAGTGCAGCTGGATCTGCAGTTGATCATGCAGCATGCCGTGCCGGTCATCGAACACGCCCAGCAGCAGCTGGTCGTTGTCCTGCTGCAGGCGCGAACGGTGGACGCCTGCCAGGAAGCGCGCTTCCTCGTCGACGCCGGACGGGCGGAAGATGCCGCGGCTCCTTCGATCGTCGAAGGCGCGCCAGCGTGGCAGATCGGCGCGGTTGAACAGGCGCAGGGTGATCGGGGCCGCCTGCAGCTGCACGAGGTGTTGGCGCAGCACGGGGCGGAGCGGTGGAATCGGAGGGCCGAAGGAACAGGTCGTCATGGCTTGACGATGCCCGTACATGCGGCGCCACACCATCAAGAATGTTGTAAAACGCACGTTGTCAGCGCGCGGCGTCACTTATCAGCTTCCGGCATAAGCCCATCAGGCCTGGTCATTTCCGCTGAAACTGTCCGTTCGGGACACTTTCGTTACGGGATCGTTATGCGCGCACAGGCCGCCGCGTCCCGTCCAATCGTCCAACTCCCCCAGGAAGCCCATGTCCGCCTCTCCCCAGGCGCTGCGCCATCGTCCGCTGGTGCTCGCGCTGTCGTCCCTGATGCTGGCCTCGTTGCCCGCCTTCGCGCAGGAAAGCGCACCTACATCACTGCAGGAAGTGAAGGTCACCGGTTCGCGCATTCCGCGCGCCAGCGTTGAAGGGCCGTCGCCGGTGACCGTGATCAGCCGGGAGCAGATCGACGCGCAGGGCTACCGCAATGCATTCGACGCCCTGAGTGCGCTGACCGAGAACACCGGCAACGTGCAGGGCGAGGATTACGGCAATACCTTCACCCCGGCCGCCAACACCATCAATCTGCGCGGGTTGGGGCCGAACCGCACGCTGGTGCTGGTCAACGGTCGTCGCCAGTCCGACTACCCGCTGGCCTACGAAGGCTCGGTCAACGTGGTGAACCTGGCCAACATTCCCAGCGCCCTCATCGAGCGTATCGAAGTGCTCGCCGGCGGCGCTTCGGCCGTGTACGGTTCCGACGCCATCGCCGGCGTGGTCAACATCATTCTCAAGGAGCGCTACGACGGCGTGGACATCAACGTTCGTGCCGGCGGTACCGAGCAGGGCGGGGGAGACAACCAGCGCGTGCAGGTGGTGGGAGGTGGTGCCGGTGAGCGATGGGAAGGCGTGTTCGGCTTCGAGCTGGGAATCCGCAAGGCCATCCACGCACGCCAGCGCGATTTCATGGACTCGCTGGACGATGATCCGCGTGGCACGGTCCCGCAGGCCACGGCCATCGCCTATCGGCGCAATGCAGCCACCGGCAGGAACATCGACCCGGGCAGTGACGGCTGCGATGCCGCTTCCGGGATCTACGGCGGGAGCGTGTTCCGCGCCACCAATCCGCGCCTGGGCAGTTACTGCGGCAGCAACGAGGCCGCCGCCAGCTACTGGACCGTGCAGACTGAAAAGCGCAACCTCGATGGCTATGGCCTGCTGACCTTCCACCTGGACGAACGGACCGATCTGTTCGCCGACCTGGCCGTGGGCAGCGCCACCATCTACAACAACACCCGTGCCCCGACCTGGACGTCCGCACGCAATTACTTCTACAACCAGAACAGTGGTGAACTGGAGAGCTGGTATCGCCGGTTCGCACCGGAAGAAGTGGGCGGCCTGCCGCGCAACGCCAATCGCTTCCTGGAAAAGTCGTGGTCGTTCAACGTCGGTGTACGCGGCCAGCTGGGTGACAGTGACTGGGACTACGAGGCCGTCTACAGCCGCTCGCGCTACGAGAACCGGACGCGGCGGCCGGTGCTGCTGGCGGGAATCAACGAATACCTGCTCGGCCCGACGCTGGGCGTGCGCGACGGGGTGGAAGTCTACGCGCCGGATCCGGCACGGCTTTACCAGCCGCTGACGCCGGACGAGTACGGGCAGTTGTCCGGTTACCAGGAGAGCCGCAATGCGGCGTGGCTGCAGACCTTCAGCGCCAGCGTCAACGGCCGCCTGTTCGAACTGCCCGGAGGCGAGGCGGCGCTGGCGGCCGTGGTCGAGGCCGGCAGCCAGGGGTATCGCAACCGACCGGACCCGCGGCTGGGAACCGGAGAGTTCTGGAACACCAGTGCCGGCGTTGGCGCAGGGGGAGAGCGTGATCGCTATGCGGTGGGTGCCGAACTGCAGCTGCCGTTGCTGCCGCGCCTGACCACCACGCTGGCGGGCCGCTACGATCAGTACCGGGCCGCAGGCGAACACATCGGCAAGGCGACGTGGAGCTTCGGCGTGGAGTTCCGCCCGCTGGACAGCCTGTTGATCCGTGGCACGGCCGCCACCAGTTTCCGTGCGCCGGACATGAACTACGTGTTCGCCACTGAAACCCGCGGCTACAACCCGGGCATGACCGATTACTGGCGGTGCCGTACCGCCGGTCAGCCGTATGACGACTGCGACTTCAACGGGCTGTCCATCGACTTCAGCAACCGCGCCAATCCGCAGCTGCAACCGGAAACCGCCAAGTCGTACGGCTTTGGTGTGGTCTGGTCGCCGCTGGCAAGCCTGGATTTCAGTGCGGACTACTACGACATCCGCATCGACAACGAGGTGACCAATCTCGACAGCAGCCGCATTCTGCGCGACGAAGCCGATTGCCGCCTCGGTCGTACCCTGGGCGGTGAAGTGCGCGATATCGGTTCACCGCTGTGCCAGGACGCGCTGGCCCGCGTGATCCGCAATCCTTCCACGGCGGCGGTGCAGCCGGACCAGGTCACCCGGGTGCTGATCAATCCGATCAACGCGGCATCCGAATCCGTGCGCGGCATCGATCTGAAGGGCAACTGGCGTTTCGATGCCGGGCGGGCGGGGCGCTTCACCACGCGTCTGGCCTACACCGTCGTGCTTGAGCATGAGTACCGGCAGTTCGCCGATGACGAGGTGCGTGACATCCGCAATTCCCTCGACGACTGGCAGTGGCGCAGCAAGGTCAATGGCAGCGTGACCTGGAACCGCGGTGACTGGACCGCGACGGTGTACGGCAACCGCTATGGCTCGCTGCCGAAGAGCGATGGCAGCGGCCGCATCGGACCGTACATGACGTACAACGCGAGCGTGTTCCGCAGCTTCGGCGACAACCTGTCGCTGGGTGTCATCGTCAACAACCTGCGCAACAGCCGGCCGCCGGCGGACCGCAACGGGGGGGGCTGGCCGTTCTATCCGGTCGGCAACTACGACCCCTATGGCCGCCAGTTCTGGGTGGAGATGGATTACCGCTTCAACTGAGCAGCGCAGGTGGGGCGCCTCTTCGACTCGCGTCTGCGGCGAGCGGAGAGGCGTCGCTTGATGCCTTCACGACGCACGGACAGTCGTCACCCCCGCTCGCAATCACGCTTACGGCAACGCCTGCACCAGATAGGATTCGATGACGTAGCTGAAAGGTTGCTGCTGCCGGTCGCGCAGCAAGGCGCGTACTTCCAGGATGATGCCGTGGTCGCCCTCGCCACGGGGGGGCCAGAAGGTCTGGTCGGCTTCGGTCTCGCGCTGGAAGCCCAGCGGGCCGACCACGCGGCCGAAAGGCTCGTCGGTGCTGTCCAGCACCTGGTTCATCGCCGTACTGAGATGGCCGGGCAGGTACCAGTTGTCGGCCTCGGACAGCACGCGGTTCCCGCACACCAGCTGCACGCGGCGGTAGCGCAGCGCGGCGCTGGAGTCGGCGCCCAGTGCCTGCAGCACCTCGGCCGGGGCCTGCTTGTCATCGCCATGGATGCGCACCGCGCGGACGCGGGCCTGCTGGGCCAGGCCGTGTTCGGCACACCAGCTTTCCAGCGTGGCTGTGGCGCTCTGCCCGGACAGCACCCGCTGATGCAGCCGTTCGACCAGCGCCGCCGGGGCGATCCGCTGCTGGCCAGGCGGTGCCTGCGGCGGCGGAGCGCCGACGGCATCGCTGGCGGACAGGCTGGCGATCGGCGCGGCGGCAAGCAGTGAAGCGGCCTGCCAGCGGCGGATACGATCGTGGCGGTCGGACGGGCCCATGCGGCATCACAGCGGAAACAGGTGTCTATGGTACCCGTTCAGCGCTGTGTACGGCGCACCCGCCGCGCCCCTGCACCCGGCGATATTCATCGAACGGGCTCATACCGGCTCGCGCTGCACCTGCTGCCACAGCTCGCTGGCCAGCGCACGCACGGCATCATCGGCGTCGCCACGGTGCAGCAGCCCGATCTCGTAGTTGTCGATCACCGGCAGGTTCCGTTCGCCGTCGATGATGCGGTGTCCGCGGCCCACTGCCCGGCGCGGCAGCAGGCTGATGCCGATGCCATCGGCAACCGCGCCCTGGATGCCGCTGAGCGATGAACTGGTGAAGGCGATGCGCCAGCGCAGGCCGAGTGCTTCGACCGCCTGGATCATTTCGTCGCGGTACAGTCCGCGCGGCGGGAAGGTCACCAGCGGCAGGGGCTCCTGCAGCAGGCAGCCACTGCGCAGGCTGTCGATCCAGTGCATGGGTTCACGCCGGCAATGCACGGCCTGGCGGCTGTTGCGGCGCTGCTTGACCAGGACCAGATCCAGTTCGCCATGATCGAAGCCATGGGCCAGATCGCGGCTGAGGCCACTGCTGATCTCCAGCTTCACCTGCGGATGGCGGCGGCTGAAAGCGGCCAGCATGCGCGTGGTCTGCGCGTTGACGAAGTCCTCGGGCACACCGATGCGGACCGCTGTTTCGACCGTGGCGCCCGCCAACGCCTGTGCCATTTCCTCGTTCAGGTCGAGCATGCGCCGGGCATAGCCCAGCAGCGTGTGGCCGGCGTCGGTGGGCTGCACATCGCGATGGCCACGCTCGAGCAGGCGATGACCGGCCAGGTCTTCCAGACGACGCACCTTCTGGCTGACCGTGGACTGGGTCGAGTGCAGGCGGGTCGCCGCAGTGGTGAAGCTGCCGCAGTCGGCCACCATCACCAGGGCCCGCAGCAGGTCCAGTTCGAACAGTGACCTATTCGATTTTGAACTTTCTTGCATTTGAACATTTCATTTCTGGATACCCGTGGCGACTTCTACCATGCGGCCAAGGCACCGGCAACGTCCGGCCGACTGATTCCGGAGGGTTCATCATGTACCTGCAACACCGCTGCCTGCGCTGGGCTGCGCCCTCACGGCGCGCGCTTCTGCTGTGCCTGCTGGCCGTGGCATTTCCGGCCTGTGCCGCAGACCCGTCCGGCCAAGCCGACGTGCGGTTGCGGGAGGCCGCCAGCCGCGGCGATGCCGGAGCGGTGCGCCAGGCACTGGCCGATGGCGCGGCCTTGGAAGCGCGCGACGCACAGGGCCGCACCGCGCTGCTGCTGGCGACCCATGGCAACCGCGTGGACGCGGCGCGCGTGCTGATCGAGGCGGGGGCCGATGTCAACGCCAAGGACAGGCTGCAGGACAGTGCCTATCTGTACGCCGGTGCGCGCGGACTGGACCGGATCCTGGCCTTGACCCTGAGCCATGGTGCCGACTTGCGCAGCACCAACCGTTATGGCGGCACCGCCCTGATTCCCGCCGCCGAGCGTGGCCACGTCACCACGGTGCGCATGCTGCTGCGTGCGGGCGTGGCAGTGGACCACGTCAATCGACTGCAGTGGACGGCGCTGCTGGAGGCGATCCTGCTCGGCGACGGAGGGCCGCGCCACACGCAGATCGTGCAGCTGCTGCTCGAAGCGGGCGCCGATCCTGAGCTGGCCGACGGCGAGGGCGTGACGCCGCTGGCTCACGCGCGCCAGCGCGGCCAGGCCGCGATCGAAACCCTGCTGCGCCAGCATGGCGCGACACGCTGATATCTGCTCCTTCCATTCCGCACGCTGGCCGTGCCCATCAGGATGTTCTCCATGTTCTGTTTCCGCCCGTTGTCCCTTGCTGTGCTGTTCGCCTGCGCACCGCTGTCCGCAGCTGCGGCCGAACGTGCCGATCTGCTGATCCGCAATGCCACCGTGGTCGATGTGGAGCACGCCCGCACCCTGCCGGGGCAGAGCGTGGTGATCCGCGGCGAGACGATTGTTGCGGTCGGCCCTGACGCAGGGCTGGAGGGCCAGTGGCGCGCGGACCGGCAGCTGGATGCGCAGGGGAAGTACCTGATTCCGGGACTGTGGGACATGCATGTGCACTTCGGTGGAGGCCCTGCGCTGATCGAAGAGAACAAGGCACTGCTGCCGCTGTACGTCGCCCATGGCATCACCACCGTGCGCGACTGTTCGGGTGATCTGCCGCAGCAGGTGCTGCAGTGGCGTGGCGAGATCGCCGCCGGCACACTGTTCGGTCCACGCCTGCTCAGCTCCGGCGCCAAGATCGAAGGCATCAAGCCGGTCTGGAAGGGGACGATCGAAGTCGGCAGCCGCGCCGATGCCGATCAGGCGATCACGCGCCTGCAGCGCGACAAGGTCGACTTCGTCAAGATCACGGACAGTACGCTGACACCGGAACTGTTCCTGTACTCGGCCGCCGCCGCGCGCAAGGCAGGATTCAGGGCATCGGGCCATATCCCAATGGCGCTGACCGTGGAGCAGGCGGTCGATGCTGGCCTGGCGTCGATCGAACACCTGGACTATGCGTTCAAGGCGGGCAGCAGGGATGAGGCGCGGATTGCAGCCGATTTCGGCGCCGGACGTATCGATCGTGCGGAAGCCAACCGGCAGCTGGATGCCAGTTTCGACCGTGACACCGCGATGCGCGCGTATCGTGATTTCGCCCGTCGAGGCGTGTTCGTGACGCCCACACTCAACGGCGGACGCATTCTCGACTTCCTCGACCAGGACGATCATGCCCACGATCCCTATCTGGCCTACATCGGCCCAGGCCTGCGTGCCACTTACCAGTGGCGCGTGGAGCGCGCGGCCAAGGCCACGCCGGCACAGATCCAGGCGCGGCATGCGCAGTACCGGCAGGTGGCCGCGGTGCTGCCGATGCTTCAGGAAGCGGGTGTGACGATCATTGCCGGCACCGACGCCGGCTTCCTCAATTCGTTCAACTATCCCGGGATCGGACTGCACCAGGAACTGCAGCTGTTCGTGCAGGAAGGGCTGACACAGCCCCAGGCCCTGTCAGCGGCCACGCGGTCTGGCCCGGCCTGGTTCGGGCAGATGGACCGCTACGGCAGCGTGACCACGGGCAAGGCCGCGGACCTGGTACTGCTCACCGCCAATCCGCTGCAGGACATCGCCGGGACCCGGAAGATCGACAGCGTGATCCTGCGCGGCCACGTGCATGATCGTGCAGCGCTGGACAAGATGCTGGCCGACACCCGCGCGCGCGTGGCCGCGTGGAACGATGAAGCAGACAAGGGCCGATCAGCGGACTGAACGCAGTCATCGTTGTAGTGATGAGGGGAACGGGGGAGTCGCCACGCGTTGCTGCGGGCACTCCCGACCGTTCCTTCGTTCGTTTTGCGCTGCGCAAAACGAGCCTGAAACGTCAATTGGGATCGCATTTTTTCCCCCTGAAAACGGGTGTTCCAGCGTAATGACGTGCCAACTGCGTCACAGAGCTTTCAATGGCCCACGCAATGAAGGCCGCATGCACGCAATCTGCATGGAACGTTCACTTCGACGCGGTGTATACCCTCCCGCAGCGGACGGGGAGCAATGGCCGACGTCCGACGGCCCTGACCGCGTCGCTGAACGCGCGTCGGCGATTCCAGACAAGAGGACTGTCGTTCATGCATCTGCATCTCGCGCCCACGCTGTAGCGCTGCATCGCACCACGACCGGGCGCGTCGCATCGCTGCATCCGGTCGCCTGAAGAATCCGAAGCACGTATCCGGCAGCAGGCGGTTTGCCTGTTGGCGGTGGCTTCGCGCGAAAACATATCCATTCCGTGCCGCCGTGCCAGCGTGATTGCTGTGCGTGACGTCGTTGTGCGCATGGCGGTGCGCCTGTAGAGAGGAATGTCCCATGGCCATCCGCGTCAAGGTTGTCCCGGCAAGCGAATCGATCAGCTCCGATACCGCCGCCACCACCGTCCGCAATGATGTCGTGACGCTGCAGCAGAGCAGCAACGTCGCACTGGACGTCGATCCAGACCAGGTCGCCGGCTACGTGAAGGACGGCCAGGATCTCGTGGTGCAGCTGAAGACCGGCGAGAACGTCCGCATCGCCAACTTCTATGCTGAAGGACAATCGCCCAGCCATCTGTTCCTGGTGGATGACAAGAAGCTCGTGGCCGTCGATCTGCCGGTGGTGGCCAGCGATGGGCCGTTGGCGGCGAGCTATCTGCCGCAGGAGACGCTGGCTGGATTCGACTCGCTGACGGCAGCGGGCGCGGGCGCGGGCAGTGGCATCAGCGGCGCGATGGTGCTGGGCGGGCTGGCCGCGGTCGGCGCAGCGGTGGCGTTGGCCGACAGCGGCGGCGGTGGTGGTGGCGGATCGGCGAATCCACCGCAGAATCCCCCGGTACCCGATACCACGCCGCCGGCCGCACCCACCGGGCTGGCATTCAGTGCAGACGGCCGGACGCTTACCGGCAGCGGTGAAGTCGGTGCCACGGTGCGCGTCGATACCAATGGTGACGGGCAGCCTGATGCGACCGGAACGGTGGGTGCCGATGGGCGATTCAGTGTCACCCTGTCGCCGCCGTTGACCAACGGCGAGAGCGTGAGCGTGACGCTGGTCGATGCCGCCGGCAACGTGAGCGGACCGGGGCAGGCGACGGCCCCCGATACGACACCGCCTGCAGCGGCCAGCAACGTGGTGGTGGCTGACGACGGCAGCAGCATCAGCGGCAGCGGTGAGCCGGGAGCAACGGTGGGCGTGGATACCGATGGCGATGGCCAGCCCGATGCCACCGTGGTGATCGGCGGCGACGGCCAGTTCACGGTGCCACTGGATCCACCGCTGACCCAAGGCGAGACGATCAGCGTGGTAGTGACCGATCCGGCCGGCAACAGCAGTCCGCCGGTCACGGTGCAGGCGCCCGACTATCCCGACGCGCCGCTGGTGAATGCCAGCAATGGCAGTGTGATTTCCGGAACGGCGGGCGCGGGCCTGACCATCCTGCTTACGGATGGCGATGGCAATCCGATCGGCCAGACGGTAGCGGATGCGAGCGGCAACTGGAGCTTCACGCCGCCTGCGGCGCTTGCTGATGGAACCGTGGTCACTGCCGTGGCCCAGAATGCGGCCGGCAATACCAGCCCCGCCACGTCGATCACCATCGATGGCGTTGCGCCTGCCGCACCGGTCATCGATCCAAGCAACGGCACGACGATCAGCGGTACCGCCGAGGCCGGCAGCACGGTGACCCTCACCGACGGCAATGGCAACCCGATCGGCCAGGTCACCGCCGATGGCGATGGCCACTGGAGTTTCACCCCGGGCACGCCGTTGCCGGACGGCACGGTGGTGAATGCCACCGCAACCGATCCGGCCGGCAACACCAGCGGCCAGGGAAGCATCACGGTCGATGCGGTCGCGCCGTCCATGCCTACCGTGGAGCCCAGCAATGGCGGCACGCTCACGGGCACCGCCGAGCCCGGAAGCACGGTGGTGCTGACCGACGGCAACGGCAATCCGATTGCGGAAGTCGCCGTCGATGGCAGCGGCAACTGGAGCTATACCCCCGGCACGCCGCTGCCCGATGGCACGGTGGTCACGGTGGTTGCCCAGGATGCCTCAGGCAACAGCAGCCCGCCGGCAACGGTCACCGTGGATTCGCAGCCGCCTGCCGCGCCCATACTCGAGGCCAGCAACGGCACCACGCTCAGCGGAACCGCCGAGCCCGGCAGCACGGTCACCTTGACCGATGGCAACGGTAATCCGATCGGGCAGGTCACCGCCGACGGCAACGGTGACTGGAGCTTCACCCCGGCCACGCCGCTTCCGAACGGCACCGTGGTCAACGCCAGTGCCACGGACGCCACCGGCAACACCGGCCCCGGCGCCAGCATCATCGTTGATGCGGTCGCACCCGCCGCCCCGGTCGTGCTCCCCAGCAACGGCACGAGCATCAGCGGTACCGCCGAGCCCGGCAGTACCGTGACGCTGACTGACGGCAGCGGCACTCCGATAGGCCAGACCACCACTGACGGCAACGGCAACTGGAGCTTCACCCCGGCCACGCCACTGCCGGACGGTACCGTGATCAATGCCACCGCCACCGACGCAGCAGGCAACACCGGCGGGCAGGGCGGCACCACGGTGGATGCGGTGCCACCGGCCGCGCCTGTGCTGAACCTGAGCAACGGCAGCGCAGTCACTGGCACCGCCGAGCCTGGCAGCAGGGTGATCCTCACCGATGGCAATGGTGATCCGATTGCCAGCGTAACGGTGGATGGAAGCGGCAACTGGAGCTACACGCCCGCCACGCCGCTGCCCAACGGGACGGTGGTCAACGCCGTGGCAGTGGATGGCTCCGGCAACGCCAGCGTCGGCAGCAGCGTCACCATCGACTCGCAGGCGCCGTCGGCGCCCGTGCTCGACGTCAGCAATGGCACCCTGATCGTTGGCACCGCCGAGCCGGGAAGCACGGTGACGCTCACCGACGGCAATGGCAATCTCATTGCGCAGGTCACCGCCGATGGCTTTGGCGACTGGACCTTCACTCCGGCGACGCCGCTTCCTGATGGCACCGTGATCAACGCCACGGCCACCGATGCCACCGGCAACACCAGTGCGCCTTCGTCGATCACGGTCGATGCCGTCGCACCTGCCGCACCCGTGGTCAACCCGAGCAATGGCATCACGCTCACTGGCACGGCCGAGCCGGGCAGTGTCGTCACGTTGATCGATGGCAGCGGTAATCCCTTCGGTCAGGCCCCGGTCGACAGCAACGGCAACTGGTCGTTCCCGCTCGCTACGCCGCTGCCCGATGGCAGCGTCGTCAGCGCGACCGCCACCGATGCCTCTGGCAATACCAGCGGCGCGACCAGCATCACCGTGGACGCGCTGCCACCGGCTACGCCGGTGCTGAATCCCAGCAACGGCAACACGGTCAGCGGTACCGCCGAGCCCAACAGCACGATCGTCCTCACTGATGGCAACGGTGGTCTGATCGCGGAGGTCACCGTCGATGGCAGCGGCAACTGGAGCTACACGCCGGCCACCCCGCTGCCCGATGGCACCGGCGTCACGGCCGTGGCGGTGGACGCGGCAGGCAATACCAGTCCGCCGTCCACCGTCTCTGTCGATGCCAGTGCGCCGCCGGCGCCGGTCATCGATCCCAGCAACGGCACCACCGTCAGTGGTACTGCCGAAGCTGGCAGCACGGTCATCCTGACCGACGGCAGCGGCAATCCGATTGGCCAGGTCACCGCCGACGGCAGTGGCAACTGGAGCTTCACTCCCGGCACGCCGCTGCCGGACGGGACGGTGATCGTGGCGACCGCCACCGATGCCACCGGCAATACCGGTCCCCAGGCGGCCATCACCGTCGATGCGCTGCCGCCGCCGGCCCCCGTGCTCGAACCGAGCAATGGCACGACGATCACCGGCACCGCCGAGGCCGGCGCCACGGTGATCCTCACCGATGGCAACGGCAACCCGATCGGACAGACCACCGCCGATGGCAGTGGCAACTGGAGCTTCACCCCGGCCACGGCACTGCCTGACGGCACGGTAGTCAACGCGGTCGCGCAGGATGCGGCCGGCAACACCGGCCCGCAGGGCAGCACCACGGTCGATGCGGTGGCGCCGCCAACGCCGGTCGTCAATGCCAGCAATGGCAACGTCCTCACCGGTACCGCCGAACCGAACAGCACCGTGACGCTGACCGACGGCGACGGCAATCCGATCGGGCAGGCCACTGTCGATGGCAGTGGCAACTGGAGCTTCAGCCCCGCCACGCCGCTGCCCGATGGTACGGTGGTCAACGTCACCGCGACCGATGCCGCAGGCAACACCAGCGCACCGGCAAGCACCACCGTCGACAGCTCGCTGCCCTCGATTCCGCTGATCGATCCCAGCAACGGTTCGGTGATCAGCGGTACTGCAGATCCGGGCAATACGGTCATCATCACCGATGGCAGCGGCAACCCGATCGGCCAGGTCACGGCTGATGGCAGTGGCAACTGGTCGTTCACCCCGGGCGTACCGCTGCCCGATGGGACCGTGGTCAACGTGATCGCGCGCAGTCCTTCGGGTGTCGACAGTGCGCCGGCGGCGATCACCATCGATGGCGTTGCGCCGCCGGCGCCCGTGATCGATCCCAGCAATGGGGTCGAGATCAGTGGCACTGCAGAAGCCAATGCAGTCATCGTGCTGACCGACGGCAGCGGCACTCCGATCGGGCAGACCACGGCCGATGGCAGCGGTAACTGGAGCTTCACCCCGGCCACGCCATTGCCCGACGGCACGGTGGTCAACGCCATCGCGACGGACCCGGCCGGCAACAGCAGTGGCCCGGCCAGCATCACCGTGGATGCGGTGGCACCGCCGGCACCGGTGATCAACGCCAGCAACGGCGTGGTGATCAGCGGCACCGCCGAAGCCGGTGCGATAGTGATTCTCACCGATGGCAACGGCAACCCGATCGGACAGACCACGGCCGATGGCAGCGGCAACTGGAGCTTCACCCCCGCCACAGCGCTGCCGGACGGCACGGTGATCACCGCGGTCGCCCAGGATGCGGCGGGCAACACCAGTGGCCCGGCAAGCACCACGGTGGACGCGGTGGCACCGCCGGCACCGGTGATCGACCCGAGCAACGGCAGTGTGGTAAGCGGTACGGCAGAAGCGGGTGCCACGGTGATTCTCACCGATGGCAGCGGCAACCCGATCGGGCAGACCACGGCCGATGGCAGTGGCAACTGGAGCTTCACTCCGGCCACGCCATTGCCCGATGGCACGGTGGTCAACGCCATCGCGACGGACCCGGCCGGCAACAGCAGCGGCCCCGCCAGTACCACCGTCGATGCGGTGGCGCCGCCGGCGCCGGTGATCAACGCCAGCAACGGTGCGGTGATCAGCGGTACCGCCGAAGCCGGCGCGACGGTGGTCCTGACCGATGGCAATGGCGATCCGATCGGGCAGACCACCGCCGATGGCAGTGGCAACTGGTCGTTCACGCCCGGCACGCCGCTGCCCGATGGCACCGTGATCACGGCGGTGGCCCAGGATGCGGCAGGCAACGCGAGTGGCCCGGCCACGACCACCGTGGATACGGTGGCGCCGCCGGCGCCGGTGCTCGACCCGAGCAACGGCAGTGTGGTGAGCGGTACAGCCGAAGCCGGTGCCACAGTGATCCTGACCGATGGCAGCGGCAACCCGATCGGCCAGACCACCGCCGATGGCGCCGGCAACTGGAGCTACACGCCGGCTACACCGTTGCCGAATGGCACGGTGATCACTGCGGTGGCACAGGATGCGGCGGGCAACGGCAGCGGCCCGGCCAGTACCACGGTCGATTCGGTCGCGCCGCCGGCACCGACGATCGACGCGAGCAATGGCAGCGTCATCAGCGGCACCGCCGAAGCCGGTGCGACAGTGATCCTCACTGACGGCAACGGTATTCCGATTGGGCAGACCATCGCCGATGGCAGTGGCAACTGGTCGTTCACGCCCGGCACGCCTCTGCCCGATGGCACCGTCATCAATGCACTGGCGCGCGACGCGGCCGGCAACAACAGCAGCCCGGTCAGCACGACCGTCGATGCGGTCGCGCCCTCGGCGCCGACGCTCGATGCCAGCAACGGCACGGTGATCACCGGCACCGTCGAGCCCGGCGTGAAGGTGATCCTGACCGACGGCAACGGTGATCCCATCGGCGAAGCCATCGCCGATGGCAGTGGCAACTGGAGCTTCACCCCGGCTACGCCGCTGCCCGACGGCACCGTGATCAATGCCATCGCGCAGGATGCGGCCGGCAACAACAGCGGCCCGGTCACCACCACGGTGGATGCGGTGGCGCCGCCGGCCCCGGTGATCGATCCGAGCAATGGCAGCGTCATCAGCGGTACGGCTGAAGCCGGCGCCACGGTGATCCTCACCGATGGCAATGGCGATCCGATCGGGCAAGCTATCGCCGATGGCAGTGGCAACTGGAGCTTCACCCCTGGAGCGCCGCTGCCCGATGGCACCGTGATCAACGCGGTGGCGCAGGATGCGGCGGGCAATAGCAGTGGCCCGGCCACCACCACGGTGGATGCGGTGGCGCCGCCGGCACCGGTGATCGACCCGAGCAATGGCAGCGTCATCAGCGGCACGGCTGAAGCCGGCGCCACGGTGATCCTCACCGATGGCAGTGGCAACCCGATCGGGCAGGCTATCGCCGATGGCAGCGGCAACTGGAGCTTCACCCCTGGAGCGCCGCTGCCCGATGGCACCGTGATCAACGCGGTGGCCCAGGATGCGGCGGGCAACAACAGCGGCCCGGCCACCACCACGGTGGATGCGGTGGCGCCGCCGGCCCCGGTGATCGATCCGAGCAATGGCAGCGTCATCAGCGGTACGGCTGAAGCCGGCGCCACGGTGATCCTCACCGATGGCAATGGCGATCCGATCGGGCAAGCTATCGCCGATGGCAGTGGCAACTGGAGCTTCACCCCTGGAGCGCCGCTGCCCGACGGCACCGTGATCAACGCGGTGGCACAGGATCCCGCAGGCAATACCAGCGGCCCGGCCACCACCACGGTGGATGCGGTGGCGCCGCCGGCCCCGGTGATCGATCCGAGCAACGGCAGCGTCATCACTGGCACCGCTGAAGCCGGTGCAACAGTGATCCTGACCGATGGCAACGGCGATCCCATCGGCGAAACCACCGCCGATGGCAGCGGCAACTGGAGCTTCACTCCTGGAGCGCCGCTGCCCGACGGCACCGTGATCAACGCGGTGGCCCAGGATGCGGCGGGCAATAGCAGCGGCCCGGCCACCACCACGGTGGACGCGGTGGCGCCGCCGGCACCGGTGATCGACCCGAGCAACGGCAGTGTCATCACTGGCACGGCCGAAGCGGGTGCCACGGTGATCCTCACCGATGGCAACGGCGATCCGATCGGGCAGGCTATCGCCGATGGCAGTGGCAACTGGAGCTTCACTCCTGGTGCGCCGCTGCCCGACGGCACCGTGATCAACGCGGTGGCACAGGATCCCGCAGGCAATAGCAGTGGCCCCACCACCACCACGGTGGATGCGGTGGCGCCGCCGGCACCGGTGATCGATCCGAGCAACGGCAGCGTCATCAGCGGTACGGCTGAAGCCGGCGCCACGGTGATCCTCACCGATGGCAACGGCGATCCCATCGGCGAAACCACCGCCGATGGCAGCGGCAACTGGAGCTTCACCCCTGGAGCGCCGCTGCCCGATGGCACCGTGATCAACGCGGTGGCCCAGGATGCGGCGGGCAATAGCAGCGGCCCGGCCACCACCACGGTGGACGCGGTGGCGCCGCCGGCACCGGTGATCGACCCGAGCAACGGCAGTGTCATCACTGGCACGGCCGAAGCGGGTGCCACGGTGATCCTCACCGATGGCAACGGCGATCCGATCGGGCAGGCTATCGCCGATGGCAGCGGCAACTGGAGCTTCACCCCTGGACCGCCGCTGCCCGATGGCACCGTGATCAACGCGGTGGCCCAGGATGCGGCGGGCAACAACAGCGGCCCGGCCACCACCACGGTGGACGCCGTGGCGCCGCCGGCGCCGCTGCTCAGCGTGAGTGCTGACGGTACGCTGCTGAGCGGCACGGCCGAGCCCAACAGCCAGGTCCGGATTGTGGTCAATGGAGACACCGCGAATCCGATCACCGTCAATGTGGATGGCAGCGGCAACTTCAGCCTGCCGTTCGCACCACCGTTGATTGCCGGCGAGCTGATCTCTGCGGTCGCGATCGATCTGGCGGGCAATACCAGCGGTCCGGCGACGATCAATGCCCCCGATCTTGCGCCACCGGACATCAGCGTGCCGGAGGCCGCCGACACGTGGATCAATGCTGCGGAAATCGGCGACGGCATCCAGGTCGACGTGACCGTTCGCCCGACGATGCAGGTCGGGCAGGTCATCACCGTCAGGTTCGCGGGCCAGAACGGCTACGAGGCCGATGTCAGCCACACCCTGACCGCTGCGGACATCGCGGCCGGTTCGGTGACCGTGACCTTGACGCCGCCCGCTGGCATGGGGCCGTTCCCGGAAGGCGCATCGACTATCACCGCCGAAGTCGCCGGTGGCACCGCATCGGCGCCGGAAGCCTTCACCATCGATACGGTTCCACCCGCAACCCCGGTGCTGTCGCTGGTCGGCAATCTGCTGACCATTTCCGCCGAACCCGGCACCGAATTGACGGTCACGCTGACGGTAGGAGGTGTGACGGCCACGGCGACGGTCACCGCCGACAACAGTGGCCTGGCGTCGCTGAACCTGCTCACCGATCTGGATATCGACTTCACCTGGGACCAGCTGCTCAACGCACAGGTGTCGGTCGTGGGCAGTGATCCGGCTGGCAATCCGAGCAACGTGGCCAGCATCGGCATCGGCACCAGCATCGAACAGCCGGTCACCATCGGCAACTTCGGGGTGGACGTCAGCCTCAATCCTCTCAGTCCGCGCTTTGGCTTCAGTGGCACCACCGAGCCGGATTCGAGCGTTGTGATCCGGGTGATCACGCCCGCGCTGAACGTCGAGCTGCTGCCGATCCAGGCCGATTCCTCCGGCAACTTCTCGCTGAACCTGCTCAGTCCGACCATCCTCAGCCAGCTCGGGTTGAACATCACCGATATCCTCAACCTTGGGTCGCAGATATCCTTCAATCTGGTATCTACCGATTCCAACGGCAACGACAGCGCTGCTTACGGCGTCACGCTGAGTCCGAACGGCCTGTCGTTGAACATCGGTCAGATCGATGTCAACGGTACATCCGGAAATGACGTACTGTCCGGCGCCAACGGCAGTTCCGAGCACATCAACGGCGGCGATGGCAGCGATCTGATCTTCAACGTCGGCAGCGGCGATCACGTGGTCGCCGGCAACGGCGACGACGCGATACAGATCACCGCCACCAACTTCGTCAGCATCGATGGAGGGGCTGGATTCGACACCCTGATCCTGGCCAATGGCATCGACCTGGACTACAACTCGGCCGGTGTGGGCACGCTCAGCAACATCGAGCGCATCGATCTGGGCACGGGAGATTCGGGCAGCGTGCTCACCCTCACGGCGGCGGAGGTGGCGGCAATCACCGATGGCAACGACACGCTGCAGATCACCGGCGAGAGCAACGATGTGCTGAACGTCATCGGTGCGGTCAACACCGGAACCACCCAGTTGATCAATGGTGTGACCTACGACGTGTACACCTTTGGCAGCACCACACTGCTGGTGGAGGACAACTCGGTGCAGGTGGTGGCCTGATGCCGCAACGGCGGAGCCGAAGGCGGTGGGCAGGAGGAGCGTTCGCGCTCCTCCTGCTGTGCGGCCTGCCGGCGGGGGCCAGTGCGATGAGTGTGGAGCAGGCTGTGCAGACCGGACTGGCGATCCATCCCCGGGTGCGTGCGGCGCTGAGCGAAGCGGAACGGGCAGGCACCGACGTGAAAATCGCACGGGGGGGCTACTTTCCCGCACTGCAGATCTCCGGCGGACCGCAGGCCGGACATATGTCCGAGATGGTGTACGACGTCACGCTGTCGCAGATGCTGTTCGACTGGGGCCGGACGCGCAGCCAGGTCGAGGCCGCCAGTGCGACCCAGCGCCGCTATCTGGCAGCGCTGGAGGTCGCCCGGGACGACGCAGCGCTGGATATCATCGAGACCTACCTGGACGTGCTGGTCGCCCGCGAAAGAGTGGTGGCCGTGCGTGACTTCCTGCAGCGGATCGAGGGCGTCCGCGGCATGGCCCGCGACCGCAGCGGCAGCGGCTACGCCGACCGCACCGAGCTGGATCGCGCGCAGCTGGAGTTCGCGCGCGGCCAGGACCAGCTGGCGTTCGAGGAAGGCGCGTTGCGCGATGCCAACAACCAGCTGGCCCTGCTGCTGGGCCGGGATCCTGGCCCGCTGCAGGCGCCGGACCTGCCTGCCGGACGGCGGGCGTGGCAGCGTGACGGCCTGGATGCAGCAATCGAGGCCGCGCCGCTGCTGCGGGAATCGCGCGAGGATGCCGCGGCAGCCGAGGCGGAGCTGGCCGAATCGCGCGCGGCATTGAAGCCACAGCTCAACGTGGAGGCATCGGCGCTGCGCCGCGAGATCGGCGGGCAGATGGAGAATGATTCGGTGGTTTCGCTGCGCCTGCGCATGGATGTCCTGCGCGGGTTCAGCAATTTCCAGCGGCCGGCGGCGGCCCGGCAGCGACTGGAGGCGGCGCAGTGGAGTGCCGACGCCACCCGCCGTGATCTGCGGCGCAAGATGCGCACCTTGTTCGACAACGCCGATGCGCTGGTACTGCGTGAGCAGGCGCTGCAGCAACAGGTGGAGGAGTCCACGCACGTCGGCGGCCTGTATCACGACCAGTTCCAGGTCGGACGCCGCGACATCATCGATCTGCTCAGCGTGCAGCGCGAGCGGATGGAGGCCGAACGCCAGCTGGCAACTCTGCGCATGGAGCGGGTCCGTATCGATTATCGCGCTGCCGCCCAGATCGGGCAGCTGGGTGAGTTGCTTGGAGGGAGGACGCATGCAGACGCCGCGCATTGAATCGACTACCACCGGCAGCGGCAACACGCCGCGCGACCCGCTGCAGGATGGCCTGCTGCTGCTGTGCGAGCGGCTGGGCCGGCCACTGGGTGCTGCCGAGCTGGTTGACGGCATTGCTCTGGAGCAGGGGCGGCTGCCATTGCAGCGGGTGCCACGCGCGCTGCGGCGGGCGGACCTGAACGCGCGCGTGGAGGCCTTCGAGCTGACCGACATCGACGCCTATCTGCTGCCGGTCCTGCTGCTGCTGAACAATGGGAACACGCTGTTGTTGACGGCGATCAGCGATGACCAGGCGCAGGTGGAGGTGCCACAGGCCGAGGGTGGCACACAGGCCATGCCGCTGCAGGCACTGCAGGCGCTGTACAGTGGTACTGCAGTGTTCGCCAAACCGCGCTTCCGCTCGGATGGCCGGGTCGGCGATTTCGCCGCGGGCCGGGGTGAGCACTGGTTCTACGGGCCACTGCGTCAGCTGTGGCGCTCCTATGTCGAGGTGGGGGCCGCCGCATTCGTGGCCAACCTGCTGGCCATTGCGACGGCGATCTTCGCCATGCAGGTCTATGACCGGGTGGTGCCGGTGGCAGCGTTCGACACGCTATGGGTGCTGGCCAGTGGCGTTGCCCTGGCGGTCATCATCGAAGGGGTGCTGCGCGTCCTGCGCGGGCAGCTGCTGCATGTGCTCGGCAAGCGCATGGACCTGCAGCTGGGAACGCTGCTGTTCGCCCGCGTGCTGGGGACCCGGATCAACGCCAAGCCGGCGTCGATGGGGGCATTCAGTACGCAGGTGCGCGAGTTTGAGGGCGTGCGTGATTTCTTCACCTCGTCCACCGCTGCGCTGCTCAGCGACCTGCCGTTCGTGTTCGTGTTCCTGCTGCTGATCGCGCTGATCGGTGGGCATGTGGTCTGGGTGCCGGTGGTGGCCTGTGTCCTGATGGTGCTGCCGGGCGTGCTCGCGCAGCGCCGGCTGGGTGAGCTGTCGCGGCAGAATCTGCGCGAAGGGGCGATGAAGAACAGCGTGCTGCTGGAGGCCTTTGAACACCTGGAATCAGTGAAGGCCACCCGTGCCGAAGGCCGCAGCCTGAAGCACTGGGAAAGCCTGACGGCGCAGCTGGCGGGAACGGCGTTGAAGACAAGTACGCTCACCGCCAGCCTCAGCCATGGCGCGGCCGTGGTGCAGCAGCTTGCGTATGTGGGTGTGGTCGCCTTCGGTGTCTACCGCATCAATGACGGTGCGATGACCGTGGGCGCACTGGTGGCGTGCTCGATCCTGTCATCGCGGGCGATCGCGCCGCTGGCGCAGGTTGCGGCGGTGCTGGGGCGCTGGCAGCACACCCGCGTCGCCATGGAGGGGCTGGACCAGTTGATGGGCGCCGAGCAGGAGCGCCCACAGGGTGCCCGCTTCGTGCACCGGCCGCGCCTGCAGGGTGCCTACCAGCTGCACGATGTCCGCCTGGCGCTGGGCGAAGGGCCGTGGGTGGTCGACGTGCATGCGCTGTCCATCGCACCTGGGCAGCGGGTGGCGCTGCTGGGCGGCAACGGTGCGGGCAAGTCCAGCCTGCTGCGCGTGCTGTCCGGACTGGTGACGCCGCAGCAGGGACGCCTGTTGCTGGACGACGTGGCGCTGGCACAGATCGATCCCGGTGACCGTGCACGGAACATTGGTTATCTGCCGCAGGACGTGGCGTTGTTCCATGGCAGCCTGCGCGACAACCTCAATCTGGAAGGTGCCGCCTGGCGGGATGAGGAGCTGCTGGAGGCGCTGGACGCGGTGGGCATGGGGCCTTTCGTGCGCGGCAATCCGTTGGGGCTGGACCAGCTGGTGATGGGCAACGGCAGCCTGTCCGGTGGCCAGCGCCAGGCCATCGGCCTGGCCCGGGTGATCCTGCAGGATCCGCCTGTCGTGCTGCTGGATGAGCCCACCGCCGCCTTCGACCAGCAGAGCGAGACCCATGTCATCCAGTTCCTGCAGCGTTGGCTCGGCCAGCGCACTCTGGTACTGACCACCCACAAGCGCAGCATGCTGGCCCTCGTCGAGCGTGCCGTGGTGATGCGCAACGGCAGGATCATCATGGACGGCCCATTGGAGCAGGTGGTGCAGGGCAACCAGGTGCAGCCGATCGCCGCGGTCGCGGGAGGACATCATGGTTGAGCGGCAGAAGCGTTCGCAGCGACTGCGGCGCGAGCTTGCGGATCCACTGCTGGCGTCCACGCATCCCGTGTACCGACCGCTGTTGTGGGTGCTGCTGGCGACGGTGGCCATCGCCGTGGGCTGGGCCGCGCTTGCGCAGCTGGACCAGGTGACCCGTGGCGAGGGCAGGGTGGTGCCGTACAGCCGCATGCAGAAGATCCAGAGCCTGGAAGGCGGCATCCTCGATCGCCTGCTGGTGAAGGAGGGAGACCTGGTCGAAGTGGGCCAGCCGCTGGTGCGGCTGGAGGAAACCCACTTCCGCACCAACTACGAGGAATCGGCCAACCAGTCGCAGGTGCTGCGGGCCGCAATCGCGCGACTGGATGCGGAGGTGCTGGGCAAAGGTGCCATCGAGTTCCCGGACGACATTCCGGCCGGGAGCGCGCTGGCACGTTCGGAGCGGGAGCTGTACCAGTCCCGCCGTGCGACATTGCAGCAGAGTTCGGCAGCCATCGGCCAGCAGCTGTCGATCGCGCGCGACCAGCTGCGGATCGTGCGCCCGCTGGGCGCGCGCAACGCCGTCAGCCAGATGGAAGAGTTGAAGCTGACCCAGGAAATCGCCACGTTGACCGGCAAGCTCAGCGAGTTGCGCAACACCTATTTCCAGGAAGCCTATACCGAACGCTCCAAGCTGAAGGCGGAGTTGTCCGCACTGGAGCCGATCGTTCACCAGCGGCAGGACCAGCTGCGGCGCACCGAGATCCTGTCGCCCGTGCGTGGGCGGGTCAACACGGTGCTGATCAATACCCGCGGTGGCGTGATTCCTCCCGGCGAGCCGATCATGGAGGTGATTCCGGTGGAGGAACGGCTGCTGGTGGAAGCCCGCGTCAAGCCGCGCGACGTCGCGTTCCTGGTGCCGGGCATGCCGGCCAAGGTCAAGATCACCGCCTATGACTACACCATCTACGGCGAACTCAGCGGCACCGTCGAGCAGATCAGTGCCGATACCATCGAGGAGGATACGCCGCGGGGCAAGGAATCGTTCTACCAGGTGCTGATCCGCACCGATGGCAGCCAGCTGCGGCGGCACGGCGAGGCCCTGCCGATCATTCCCGGCATGGTGGCGGATGTGGACATCCTGACCGGCAAGCGCAGCGTCCTGAACTACCTGCTCCGACCGTTGATCAAGGCGCGGTTGAACTGAGACCGGGAGTCGGCCGCATGCCATGCAGCTGCGGCAGGGCGGCCTTCATCGCATCGATGAAGGCGCGCAGCCGCGCCGGCTGCTGGCGCGCGGCAGGAAACACCACATGCACCGGCAGGGGCGGCGCTTCCCAGCCCGGCAACAACTGGACCAGGCGGCCGTGCGCCAGATCCTCGGCGACCAGCCAGGCCGATACCACCGCCGCACCCAGGCCCGCACGCGCCGCCTGCTGGACCACGAACAGGTTGTCACTGAGCAGGCGCGGCGTGATCGACAGTGTGTGCGGACGCCCGCGTGCGTCGTACAGCAGCAGGCGTTCGCGGTAGTAGGTGACGAGGGAGATCCAGGGCAATGCCTGCGCCTGTGCAGCGGTGGTCACCGCATCGGGATCGACCAGCGAAGGCGCGGCGACCACGATGCGTGGGACTTCGGCCAGCGGCAGCGCGACCATGCGTGGCTCGTCCACCGGGCCGACCCGCACCGCACAGTCGACGCCCTCGGCAATGAAGTCCGGGCGCCGGTCTTCGAGGATCCACTCCAGGCTCAACTGTGGATGCCGGGCGAGGAAGGCGAGCATGGTCGGCAGCAGCTGTGCCTGTCCAAACGCATGCGGCACCATCACACGCAGGCGCCCACGCAGCACGTCGGGTTGTCCCTGCAGTTCGGCCTGGAGCGTTTCCCATTCTTCCACCACCCGCTGCGCGTGCCGCTGGCAGCGCATGCCCTCCTCGGTCAGCTGCAGACCATGCGTGGACCGGTGCAGCAGTCGCAGGCCCAGTTGCCGTTCCAGTGCCTGCAGGCGGCGGCTCACGGTGGGCTGGGTGGTACCCAGCTGCGCGGCGGCGGCAGACAGGCTGCCGGCGTCGACGATGCGCAGGAAGGTGCGCAGCAGGTCGAGCCGGTCGGCGCCCGGGGCCATGTCCATCATACGTACCCTGTATGAAAAGTATTCATTTGATCCTACTACAGACGTGGGGCGAATAGGCGCAGGCTACCTCCCGTTCCCTGACTGGAGTTGCTGATGTCCACCCCCATGCTTTCCGTGACCGCCCCGCCGGTCGTGGCTCCTTCCACCTCCCTGGTACTGGCGATGGCGGCCGGTGCCGGGTTTTCGGTGGCATCGCTCTATTACAGCCAGCCGATGCTGGGACTGATCGCCCAGGACCTGTCCGCGGGCGAGCGCGCGGCAGGTCTGGTGCCGACCCTGACCCAGCTCGGCTATGCGCTGGGCATCCTGCTGCTGGCGCCCTTGGGGGATCGTTTCGACCGCCGGTCGCTGATCCTGCTGAAGTCCGCGCTGCTGTCGGTTGCACTTGCCGCAGCGGCCGGGGCGGGGCACCTGCCGGGCCTGCTGATGGCCAGCCTGCTGGTCGGGTTGATGGCAACGCTGGCCCAGGACATCGTGCCTGCCGCTGCGGCGCTGGCACCGGATGCGCAACGCGGGCAGGTGGTCGGACGGGTGATGACCGGTCTGCTGCTGGGCATCCTGCTGTCGCGCGTGGTCAGCGGGATGGTGGCCGAGGCCTGGGGCTGGCGCACCCAGTTCGTGCTGGCGGCCGTGTCCGTGGCGGCGATGGGGGGGGTGATGGCGCGTGCACTGCCACGCTTCGCACCCACCAGCACCCTGCGCTATCCGGCGCTGCTGGGCTCGTTGCTGTCGCTGTGGCGGGAGCAGCCGCAGCTGCGCCGGGCGGTGGCGAGCCAGTCGTTGCTGGCGGTGGGTTTCAGCGCGTTCTGGTCAACCCTGGCGCTGATGCTGCATGCGCGTCTGGGACTGGGCAGTGCTGCCGCCGGCGCCTTCGGTATTGCCGGTGCGGCGGGCGCGCTGGCGGCGCCGTTCGCCGGTCGCTTCGCCGACAGGTTGGGCAGCCCCGCAGTGGCACGCCTGGCGATCATGGTGGCATTGCTTGGCTTTGCACTGCTGCTCGCCGAATCGTGGCTGCCCGCAGCGGCACTGCTGCCGCTGCTGGTGGCCAGCGCACTGCTGTTCGATTTCGGCTTCCAGTCGGCCCTGGTGGCCCACCAGACACTGGTGTATGGCCTGGCGCCCGCCGCACGCAGCCGTCTCAATGCAGTGCTGTTCACCGGCATGTTCATCGGCATGGCGGCCGGAGGCGCACTTGGCAGCCTGGCATTGGCGCAGTGGGGGTGGCATGGGGTGGCATGGCTGGCGACGCTCTGTGCCGGTGGCAGCCTGCTGATCCACCTGCGCTGAGCGCTGCGCGCGCAGCCGCGCGTCAATCGTGGCCGCTGTCGTCCAGGCTGATGATGCCGCGGCGCAGGGCCTGGGTGACCGCATGGGTGCGGTCGCCGACGCCCAGCTTGTCCATCAGGCTCTTCATGTGCGCTTTTACCGTCTGCTCCGAGATCTGCATGCGTTCGCCGATGCGCTTGTTCGAGAGTCCGCCGGCAACATGCCGCAGCACCTCGGTTTCGCGCGGCGACAGGCGGTCCTCCACCACGTGCGCGGCGATGCTGGCGGCCACCGCAGGTGGAATAGGCGCACGGCGACCACCGGCCACCATGCGGATGGTATCGATCAGTTCATGGCGCAGCATGTCCTTGAGCAGGTAGGCGCTGGCACCGGCCTGCAGGGCGCGCACCGCGCGCACGTCGCCGCGGTAGGTGGTCAGCACGATGATGCGGGCACGCGGGTCGAGCGCGCGGATCCGCATGATGGCCTCGACACCGTCCAGCCGGGGCATCTGCAGGTCCATCAGCACCACGTCCGGTTGCAGATGCTGGTACTGCGCGATGGCTTCTTCACCGTCGGCAGCTTCGCCCAGCAGCCGCAGGTCCGGCTGGGCGCCGAGCAGGGCCGCCAGGCCGTCGCGCAGCAGCGGGTGGTCATCGACCACCAGCACGCCGATGGGAGGGGAGAGCTCAGTCATGGTCAGGTCTGCTCCAGGGCCAGCGCCAGCGCGACGGCCTTCGGTGATAGAGGCGGCGCGCGGGGACCGACAGCGCCACTTCAGTGCCCAGGCCGGGCCGCGTCCACAGCTTCAGCGCCGCGCCCAGCCGCTGCGCGCGCTCGCGCATGCCCTGCAGCCCCCAGTGGCCGGCACCGGCATGGTCGTCGGCAATGCCAACGCCGTCATCGCGGACATGCAGCAGGAAGCAGCGGGCACCGTAGGACAGCTCGACCTCGATGGCGCTGGCCTGCGCATGCCGCAATGCATTGCGGATCGCCTCGCGGCCGATCAGGAACACCTCCTCGGCAGCATCCGGCTGCAGGCGGGGCGGGGTGCCTTCCACGGTCAGGCGCAGTGGGTTGGTGCCCTGGCCGGCGTACTCAGCGTGCACATCGGCCAGGGCCGAGGCCAGATCACGACCCGCGAAGGGACCGTCGCGCAGGGCGTTGACCCGTTCGCGGCCCTCGGCCAGATTGCGTTCGGCCAGCTGCATCGCCGATTCCAGCTGGCTGCGCACGGTTTCCGGTGTCTGTGGTGACTGGCTGATCGCGTGCAGGCGCAGGATCAGGCCCTGGCTGCCCTGCAGCAGCGTGTCATGCAGGTCACGGGCGATGCGCTCGCGTTCGCCGTTGCGCTCCTGCAGCCGGGCCCGGAACAGCGCGGCCAGCTGTCCGCTGCGGATCCGTACGGCCATCACCAGCACCGCCAGCACCAGCAGCGCGCACAGCAGCTTGAACCAGACCGTCTGCATGAAGGTCGGTGCGATGCGGAAGCTGCGATGCGCCGGCACCCGGCTCCAGATGCCGTCTTCGTTGGCGGCCTCCACCTCGAAGCGGTAGCTGCCGGGGGCCAGGTTGGTGTAGTAGGCGCGGGTGCTGCTGCCGGCGTCCTGCCAGTCCTCGTCGACACCCGACAGTCGATAGCGGTAGCGGTTGCGTTCGGGCCGGGCCAGTGAAAGGGCCACGTAGTCGATCTGCAGCTGGGTGGTACCAGCGGGCAGGCGCAGATTGTCACGCAGTGGTTCGTGCACGTTGCCGTACAGCACATCGCCGATGCGGACGCTCGGCGCCATGCTGTTGACGTGCGCGTGGGTCGTGTCCAGCCATGCCAGGCCCTGGTTGGTGGCCAGCCAGAGCAGCCCGTCACCGGCCAGCACCGCCGTGGAGATCGGACCGCTCTGCAGGGCGACGCCCGGCATGCCGTCCACGGCATCGAACAGGCGCGGCGTCACCGGCAGGCCGGCGCGCAGCGCGTGCCGCAGATGCGCGCTGTCCAGACGCACCAGGCCGCGGCTGCCGTTGAGCCAGAGCCGACCCTGTGCATCGGCCACCATGCCGGTGATGCCCTCGAGCACGCCCGCAAGGTCGGTGCGTACCGGCATGAAACGTCCGCCGCCCAGGCGTGCGGCCAGGCCCGATTCGCCGGCGACCAGCAACAGATCGCGCTGCTGCAGCAGGGCAGTCACCGGCCCCACTGACAGCCCCTGCGCGGCACCGAAGGTCTCGATCGTGCTATCACCCAGATGGCGCAGGCGTCCATCGGCATACCCCAGCAGCAGCTGGCCGTTGTCGTCCATTGCCAGGGAGGAACAGGCCTGCTCGGGCAGGCGCGTTTCGCGCTGCCAACGGCCCTGCGCGTAATGCAGCACGCCGCGCTCGCCGGTACAGACCCAGGCCTGCTCGTCATCGGGAAACAGCAGCGCGTGCAGTGGCTGGCCGGTGAACGGCGCCGGCAGTGCGATCCGTGCGGTCCGGCCGTTACGCGTGCGCGCGAGATTGACCCAGTCGAATTGCCAGATCGGCGTCGGCGCGCCGCGTGCAGCGGCTTTCAGTTGCGCGCCACTGCCGTCGAGCAGCTCCCGGCGCAGGTCATAAGGTGCCAGATCCTCGCCGTAGCCATACACGCGGCCATCGCTGGCACGGACCAGCGAGCGATACGGATCGGCAGGACCGGCCGACAGCGTTTTCACGCTGCGCGCGCGGAAGCGGTTGAGGCCGAGATTGGTGCCGACCCAGATATTGCCTTCGCGGTCGGCCATGATCGGCACGGCCGACGTTGCGGTCAGGCCATCCGGTGAATCGAAACGTTCCATGCGCACGGCGCGCCTGCCATCGAACGTGACCCTGGCGACCCCACCGTGCGGGCTCATCGTCGCCCACAGCGCGCCATCAGCGGTGAACTGCAGCCGCGCAGCGACCAGCTCCGGCAGGCGGCGTGCTTCGCGCTCGTGCTGTGGCAGCACACCCTCCGCGTTGGCCAGCGGCGAGGTGCCGCGCACGCGGTCGGCCAGCCACACCTCGCCCAGCGGGCTCTCCACCAACGTGGCCATCTGCGAGACAGCGATGCCGGTGTCCTCGAAGCGGACGGCACCCGGCGCGCGTTTCCAGATCTTCAGGTCGGCCAGCACCCAGAAGGTATTGCGGCTGTCCTGCAGGACCCACTGCACGCGCCGCTCGGGCAGGCCTGCGCTGGCCGGTGGCGGCCGCCAGCGCTTGCCGTCGAACCAGCGCAGCCCGCCGTTGATGGCGGCCCAGCGGCGCCCCTGCTGGTCGCGGCTGAAGCGCGGCACCACGCCGACCGGAACCCCTTCCTCGCGCCCGAAGTTGCGCAGCTGGCCATTGGCGAACTGGCTGATGCCCGCCTGGAAATAGCCGATCCACAGCGCATCGCCATCGCCGGGCACCAGGGTGACCATGTTGGTGGAGGGAAATCGGCTGCCGGGCGGTGCGGGCTGCCGCTCGAAGCGACGCCCGTCGAAGCGGTACAGCCCGGAGCCGGTGGCCAGCCAGAGCAGGCCGTCGCGATCCTGGGCGATGTCCCAGATATCGCCGGGTGCGCCCTGTCCCACCCGCCAGGCGGTGTGCTCGTAGCCGGGCAGCCCGCTGCTCACTGCCGGGCGCTGCACGGCGTGGGCGGGCAGGGCGATGCACAGCAGCAGGCACATCAGCAACGCCGTCAGGCGACGCAGGGAAGGGAAGGGGCAGCCATGCATGCAGCGCATTCTCGCAGGTGCGGGGCAGGGCGGGGTGACCCGAACGGGGTAGGCGCCTGCCGCGGCACTCGGCTATCACGCCGGCATGGACCACAGAGACTCTCCATGCAGCGCCTGTTCGTGATGTTTCCTGACCGCGGTCCCGGCGCCGGCCTGTTATGGCTGCGGCTGTGCGTGGTCGCAGCGCTGTGCGTGCGCCCGTCCAGCGCGGGCTGGCTGACGGCTGCCTGCCTGCTGGTCGCCCTGTCGCTGCTGCTGGGGGTGCTGACGCCGCTGTCGGCGCTGCTGGCCGTGCCGTGCCTGTTCTGGCAGTCGGTGCCGTGGGCCCTGGCGTTGCTGCCGTTGGCCCTGCTGGCACTTGGGCCGGGTGCCTACTCGCTGGACGCGCGGCTGTTCGGACGACGTGTGCTGGAGCGACGGTCTCCCCCATTCGGGTAGGTGCTGCCCTCGTCCGTCGGGGGTAGGGCATCGTGCCGGCGCCCCGCACCATGGGGCACCCCGTCGTGGCACCCCTCCATGGCTACCGTATCCCGCCCTGTTCCGACCGTCGCGGCGTTGCCGCCCCGGCAGGCTGCCGCTCTGCAGCGTGCGCTGCATTACATCGATGAACACCTGTCACAGCCGATGCGGGTCACCGAGCTGGCTGACGCGGCCTGCGTGAGCCGCTTCCATCTGGTGCGGCTGTTCCGCACCGGAACCGGCGCGAGCCCACTGCGCTACGTGCGCCGCCGCCGTATCGAGCGTGCCCGCCAGCTGCTGCCCGTCGTGCAACTGCCGATGTCCTGCCTGGCGCAGCAGCTGGGCTTCTTCGACCAGAGCCATTTCGTCCGCAGCTTCCGCGCGGAGACCGGCTGCAGCCCCGGCCAGTACCTGGCTGGAGATGCAGCCCTGTCCCTTCCCCCTGCCCTTGTTCGCAACGGAGTCCATCCATGAGCCTCGCTACCGCAATTCCTGCCAAAGGCCTGCTATCGCCCACCGATCACGCACTGGTCCTGATCGATTTCCAGTCGCAGATGGCATTTGCAACCCACACGATCGACATCTCGGCGCTGCGCAACAACGTCGCGCTGATCAGCAAGGGCGCGCAGGGTTTCAATGTGCCTGTGGTGCTGACCACGGTCGCGGAGACCTCGTTCTCCGGCCCGATGTTTCCGGAGCTGCCGGTGATCTTCCCCGGGCAGAAGGTGTTCGATCGCACCTCCATGAACACCTGGGAAGACCAGCCGGTGATCGATGAGATCAATCGCATCGGCAGGCGTCGCCTGGTGATGGCCGGGCTGTGGACCAGCGTGTGCATCGTGGGGCCTGCGCTGTCAGCGCTGGAGCAGGGTTTCCAGGTGTACGTGATCACCGACGCCTGCGGCGATGTCAGCGTGGAAGCACATGAGCGGGCGATCGCCCGCATGGTGCAGGCCGGTGCGGTGCCGATGACCAGCGTGCAGTACCTGCTGGAGCTGCAGCGCGACTGGGCGCGCGGCGAGACCTATGGCCTGACCACCGGCATCGCCCGTGATCACGCGGGCGGTTACGGCATCGGCATCCAGTACGCCAAGACCATGTTCGGCGCCCAGGAAGGCGGGCACTGACCATGGATCCGGGGCTCGACCTGGCGCTGCTGATCCTGCGCGTGGCGGCGGGCGGCTTCCTGCTGCCCCACGCGCTGGGCAAGCTGTTCGGCTGGTTCGGTGGCCCTGGCCTGAGCGGTTTCGCGGCCGAACTGCGTGGCTTCGGCCTGCCGTCGGCGGCGCCTCTGCCATTGCTGCTGGCCGGGCTGCAGGTGCTGTCCGGAATGGCCGTACTGCTGGGCTGGCAGACACGCATCGCTGCGCTGGCCGCAGCGGCGTTCATCGGCTTCACCGTGCTGCTGGCCGTGCCCAAGGGCTGGTTCTGGATGCGCGCCGGCGCCGAGTACCCCCTGATGTGGACCCTCGTCTTGCTGGCCATCGCGCTGGCCGGGCCGGGAGCCTGGGCGCTGGACAGCCCCGTATTTCCCGGAGACATCGCATGAACCATGAGCCACTCGATCCCGGCCGCCGCAGCGTCGTACTGGGCACCGGCGCTGCCGTGGCGCTGGGCCTTGCCGGACAGGCCGGTGCCGCCCTCGATTCCGCCCCCAAGGAGCGCCGCATGCACACACTGGTCATCCGCAACGCCCGCATCACCACGCTCGATCCACACCGTCCGCATGCACAGGCGCTGGCCGTACAGGAAGGGCGCATCATCGCCGTAGGCAGCGATGAAGAGATCATGCGTGGTTGGGGAGCCGAAGCCACGCTCATCGACGCACAGGGCAGGCGACTGGTGCCCGGCCTCAACGACAGTCACACCCACCTCATCCGTGGTGGCCTGAACTACAACCTGGAGCTGCGCTGGGACGGGCTGCGTTCGCTGGCCGATGCAATGGCCATTCTCAAGGCACAGGTCGATCGCACCCCGGCGCCGCAATGGGTGCGCGTGGTGGGGGGCTTCACTGCCGCCCAGTTCCACGAGAAGCGCCTGCCGACCCTGCAGGAGCTCAACCAGATCGCACCGGATACGCCGGTGTTCCTGCTGCACCTGTATGACCGCGCGCTGCTCAACGGAGCGGCGCTGCGTGCATGCGGCTACACCCGCGAAACGCCGGACCCGCCCGGTGGCCAGATCGTGCGCGATTCGCTGGGCAACCCCACCGGCCTGCTGCTGGCCAAGCCCAATGCGTTGATTCTGTATGCGACGCTGGCCAAGGGGCCACGCCTGCCGGTCGAATACCAGGCCAACTCCACCCGTCACTTCATGCGCGAGTTGAACCGGCTCGGCATCACCTCGGTGATCGATGCCGGGGGAGGCTTCCAGAACTATCCCGAGGACTACCAGGTCATCGAGCAGCTGCACCGCGACGACCAGCTGACCGTGCGTATCGCCTACAACCTGTTCACGCAGAACAAAGGCAAGGAAGTGGATGACTTCCGTGGCTGGAGTGAGATCCTGCAGCCCCGCCAGGGCGATGATCTGCTGCGCCACAACGGCGCCGGCGAGATGCTGGTGTTCTCGGCAGCGGACTTCGAGCTGTTCAGCGAACCACGCCCCGAGCTGCCGCCGGAACTGGAGCCGGAGCTGCATGATGTGGTGAAGCTGCTGGTGCAGAAGCGCTGGCCGTTCCGCATCCACGCGACCTATGACGAGAGCATCGGCCGCATCCTCGATGTCTATGAGCAGGTCAACCGCGAAGTACCGTTCGATGGACTGCACTGGTTCATCGATCACGCCGAGACCATCACCCCGCGCAACATCGAGCGGATCCGGGCACTGGGTGGGGGCATTGCCGTACAGCACCGCATGGCCTACCAGGGCGAAGCGTTCGTCGAACGCTATGGCGTGCAGGCGGCACGGCACACGCCGCCGGTGAAGCGCATGCTGGCCGAAGGCGTGCCGGTCGGCGCCGGCACCGATGCCACCCGCGTGGCCAGCTACAACCCCTGGGTCGCGCTGTCGTGGCTGGTCACCGGGCGCACCGTCGGCGGCCTGGCGCTGTATGGGGAGGAGAACCTGCTGGAGCGCGAGCAGGCCTTGCGCCTGTGGACGCAGGGCAGCGCATGGTTCTCCGGCGATGAAGCGGTGAAGGGCACCTTGAGGGAAGGCCAGTTGGCCGATTTCATCCTGCTCTCGGCCGATTTCTTCCGCGTCGAAGATGCCCGCATCGCCGACATCACCAGCGTGCTTACCGTGGTCGGTGGCCGCATCGTGCATGCCGGCGAAGACTATGCCGGACTGGCGCCGCAGCTGCCGCCGGCGATGCCGGACTGGTCGCCGGTCAACCGGTTCGGGGGGTATCACGTGGGCGGCGCGTCCACCGGCCTGGCGATGGCGCATCACCATCACCATGGTGCGGCCTGCAGGACCCACGGTGCACACGACCATGCCGCGCGCCACGCAGCACCCAGCAATGATCTGACCGCATTCTGGGGTGCGATGGGATGCTCGTGCTTCGCATTCTGAGCCTCGCCCTGCTGGCCGCGCCGTCCCTTGCGCTCGCCTGCGAGGGGGGCTACTGCAGCGATGCCGCTGATGGCACGTTGCAGTGGGATGCCTCGATGCGTCTGCGCGGCATGTACTACGACCCGACCCGCTTCGGTATCGGCGGCGGCGAGGATGGCTACGGCCTGCTTCGCGCATTGGCGTCGGCCACCTACGGTGAACGCGACTGGAAGGCGATGCTGCAGCTGGGCGTGCACGGCGAGCGTGGGAGGGCCGGTGGACCTGGCAGGACCGATCGGGGTGCGCTGGACGTGCAGCAGGCGTACTGGCGCTGGCAGCGCGGCGGCCTGCATGTGCAGCTCGGGCGGCAGGAGGCGGGCCATGGCAGCTCGCGCCTGCTGTCGGTGCGCGACGGGCCGAATATCCGCCTGGCCTTCGATGGTGCCAGGGTCGGATGGCAGGGCGGACTGGGCGTGCTGGAACTGATGGCACTGCGTCCGGTGGAGAACCGGCCGGGTGCGTTCGATGACCGTGGCGAACGCGGTTCGCATCTGTGGGGTGCCTATGCAACCACGGCGCCAGGCCAGGGTCCGGGCCAGTGGGACCTCTATCTGCTGGACTATCGCCGGGAGGACGCCCGCTTCGCGGCAGGCGCCGGCATCGAGCGCCGGCAGACTCTCGGGGCGCGCTGGTTCGGCCAGGCCGGATCGTTGGACTGGAACAGCGAGCTGGTCGTGCAGGGCGGTGAGCTGCGGACCACCAGCGAGCAGCTTGATATCCGCGCGTGGACGCTGGCCACCGATACCGGTTGGCGTTGGCCGCAACTGCCCTTGCAGCCACGGCTGGGACTGAAGGCCGACATCGCCAGTGGTGATGGCCGCCCGAACGACGCCCGGCTGGGCACCTTCAATGCCCTGTTCCCGAAATCGGCCTACTTCAGCGAAGCCAGCCTGCTGGCGCCGGCGAACCTGATGGACGTGCAGCCAACCCTCACACTGCGGTTGCACGAATCCGTCACCACTGAACTGGGCATGCAGATGGCCTGGAAGCACCGCCGCGCCGATGCGGTGTACACCACGCCCGCACCGCTGGTGGCGTTGCCCGGCAGCGCAGGCGGCGCGCGCAGGATCGGCCGCCAGTACAAATCCGAAACCCGCTGGCAGGCCAGTGCACACTGGCAGTGGCAGCTGCAGCTGGCCTGGGTCGATGCCGGTCCTGCGCTGACGCAGGCCGGTGGCCAGGACACGTTGTTCGCCTCGATCGTTGGAGCATGGCAATGGTGAATGCACGCACATCGCAACCTCCCGCACCGGCCGCAGGTGCCTGGTCCCCGCTGAAGATCCGCATGTTCCACTCGATCTGGCTGGCGATCCTGGCCAGCAACATCGGTACGTGGGTCAATGACGTGGCCGCGGCCTGGGTGATGGCCGAACGCACAGGATCACCGTTGATGGTGGCCCTGGTGCAGTCAGCCACAACCGTACCGATCGTGCTGCTGGCACTGGCCGCAGGAACCCTGGCCGACATCGTCGATCGCCGCACGTACCTGCTGGCCACCCAGGGATGGATGCTGGCAGTGGCGGCCTTGATGGCGGTGCTGACCTCGCTCGGCATGCTGACGCCGCAGCTGCTGGTGCTGCTCACGTTCTGCATGGGATGTGGCGCGGCGATGGCGATGCCGGCGCAGGCAGCGATCGTCTCCGAGCTGGTTCCGCAGTCGATGCTGCCGTCGGCAGTGGCGCTGAATTCGATCGGCATCAACATCGCCCGTTCGATCGGGCCTGCTGTCGGTGGCCTGATCGTCGCCCAGCTGGGAGCCGTGTGGGCCTTTGGCTTCAATGCCATCACCTTCGCTGCGATGCTGTTCGTGGTCTGGGGCTGGAAGCGTGACCCGAAGGCATCGAGCCTGCCGCCGGAAGGCTTCGGTGCCGGACTGAAGGCCGGACTGCGCTATGCCAGCCGCGCCGGGCGTCTGCAGGCGGTGCTGATCAAATCGGTCGGCTTTTTCTTCTTCGCTGCGGCGATGAACGCATTGTTGCCGGTGGTGGTGCGAGGGCAGATGCATGGCGGTGCAGGGCAGTACGGCATGCTGCTGGGCTGCATCGGCATCGGCGCGGTTGCCGGGGCGCTGCTGCTGCCTAGATTGCGCGCACAGCTGGACCGCGATCTGCTGGTGTTGCTGGCGACGCTGGCGCTGGCACTGAGCTTGGTTGGACTGGCGCTGACCCGCAGCTGGTACCTGCTGCCGGTGGTGATGCTGGTTAACGGTTTTGCCTGGATCACGGTGCTGTCCTCGTTGCAGATCGCCGCACAGACGGCGGTTCCGGCGTGGGTGAGGGCACGAGCGCTGGCGCTGTACATCATGGTGTTCTCGGCAGGCATGGCCGCCGGCGGCCTATGCTGGGGCGCGCTGGCGCAGCGAACATCGCCGGAACTGGCGCTGCTGGTTGCGGCAGCAGGCGCGGTCATCGGCGGGCTGCTGGTGTGGAGGGTGCGTATCGCTGGCACCGAAGATCTCAACCTGCGCCCTGCGGGTCATTGGCCGGCGCCGGAACTGTCGGTGCCGGTCTCCAACGATCGCGGGCCGGTGCTGGTGACGATCGAATACCGCATCGATGCCGCCGACCGTGCATCGTTCCAGGCGCAGATGCGCGCGCTGGGCACGGTCCGGCGCCGCGACGGTGCGGTGGTGTGGGGCGTGGTCGAAGATGTGGCCAGCCCGGGCATCCATCTGGAGTATTTCGTGACCCCGTCCTGGCTGGAGCACCTGCGCCAGCACGAACGCATCACGGCCGACGACAAGGCGATCCAGGAAGTGCTGCGTGCCCTGCACCGTGGTGAACGCGCGCCGGTGGTACGTCATTTCGTCGGCGGGCATGACCCGTTGCCCACGGCGGTACCGCACCATCACAGCGATATCTGACAGGTAGCGCCGGGCAATGCCCGGCGGATGCTGGATACGTTCGCCGGGCAATACCCGTCGCTACCCCGCAGGAGCGGCGGCACAGTGGGGCGCCGCCGCGGGACATCATTTGCGGGCGAACGCCAGCAGGTCGGCGTTGAAGCGATCGGCATGGGTGACGGTCAGGCCGTGCGGCGCGCCGGGGTAGACCGTCAGTTCGGCGTCCTTGATGATCTGCGAGGACAGCTTGGCCGACGCATCGAAGGGGACGATCTGGTCGTCGTCACCGTGCACGACCCATGCCGGCACGTCGATCTTCTGCAGATCTGCGGTGTAGTCGACTTCCGAGAATTCATGGATGCAGTCGTACTGGCCCTTCACACCGCCCAGCATGCCCTGCAGCCAGAACGAATCGCGCATGCCCTGGGTGACCGTGTTGCCGTCACGGTTGGCGCCGAAGAAGGGCGTGGCCAGGTCCTGGAAGAACTGCGAACGATCACCGCCGGTGCCCTTGCGGATGCCGTCGAAGACCTCCAGTGGCGTTCCGGCCGGGTTGCCCGCGGTCTTCAGCATCAGTGGCGGTACCGCACCGACCAGCACCACCTTCGCCACGCGCGCGCTGCCATGGCGGCCGATGTAGTGGGCCACCTCGCCACCACCGGTGGAGTGGCCGACCAGGATGGCGTCCTTCAGGTCCAATGCGTCGATCACCGCGGCCAGGTCGTCGGCGTAGGTGTCCATGTCGTTGCCGTCCCAGGTTTGGCTGGAACGACCGTGGCTGCGCCGGTCGTGGGCGATCACGCGGAAGCCGTTCTGGCCCATGAACAGCATCTGCGGGTCCCAGGCGTCTGAGGACAGTGGCCAGCCGTGCGCGAAAACGACCGGTTGCCCGGTGCCCCAGTCCTTGTAGAAGATGCGGGCGCCGTCGTTGACGGTGATGTAGTTGCTCATTGCGGTTTCCTTGGCGGAAGGGAAGGACGGCGGCGGCGAAGGTGGCCGTCGCCTGTGGCAGTACAGCGCAGAGGCGATGCAGTGGCTTGCACGGCTGTGCTGGATGAGCACGGATGTGACGCGGATCGCTCTGGCGCGCGGCGCTCGTCGTACCGACCATGAGTGCTGGTCGTGGGAGGGGGTGAAGATGAGGACTCTGCCGGGATGGGGGCTGCTGGCCATGCTGCTGACGACATCCGCAGCGGCGCAGACCCAGGTCTACAAGTGCACGGACGGCGGGCGTGCGCTGTACCAGCAGACGCCTTGCCAGGGGCAGGCGGAGTGGCGCTGGGAAGTGCCCGCCGAGCAGTCGCTGCCGCGCGGCAGTGCGCCGCTCACCGCCGAGGCGACCCCCACGGGTAACGGTGGACGCAGGCCGACGCGGCGATCGGGCCGTGCACAGGGGGCGTTGATTCCGAACAGTGCGGATGCTGCGGCCTGTGCACGGGCGCGCAGGATGCGCACGGAGGCGCTGGCCAGAACGCGCCGGGCGGATTTCGTCCAGCGCAGGCAGTGGGACGATGCCGTGTTCGAGGCCTGCCGCTGAAACGGGTCGCAATCAGGCCAAAAACGACAACGGCGCCGTTCGGCGCCGCTGTCGGGTTCTGTCGGGGGATTCAGCGAACGTCGCTGGCCGCTGCCGGCGCGGGTGTGCTGTCCGGCTTCGGCAGGCTCAATTCGGGGTTGCCCTGTTCGGCCTGCAGGATCTGGATGCGGCGCTGCAGGGCGTCCAGCTGGCTGTTGGTGCTCTGCACATCGGTGCTCAGGCTGACGGCCTGCTGCTGGGCCTGCTGCAGTGACGCGCTGACCTGGGCCGACTGCGCCTGCTGCTGCTCCATTTCCTGCTGCAGGGTACGCAGGCGCTCTTCGTTGTAGGCCACCAGGCGCTCGGTATAGCGCTTGCCGGCTTCCAGGCGGGTGGTATCGATGTAGACCTGCGCGAGCTGTTCGGTCTGCTGCACGAACGTGCGATAGACCCGCTCGGCGTTGTCGACGGCATCGGTCTTGATGACGCGCCAGAAGTTCTTTTCCTGGAACAGGGCGACGTAGTAGGTCAGGGTGCTGGCATTGAAAAGCAGGCTGGCGCCGTAGTTGCCGTTGTACGTGGTACGCAGTTCGGTCAGCTGGCGTGCGTCCATCAACTGCTTGAGCTCGTCCACCGTGTTGCGTACCACGGGTGCGCTGCTGCGTACCGGTTCGGCTGCGGCTTCGCGGCTGCTGCGCGCCGCCAGTGCGGACGGTGCCGCCAGCAGCATGGCCACGGCCAGCAGTGCCGCGCCGCGCGCGTGGCGGGCGAAGACGGTGCCCCCTGAAGTTTCTCGCATGTCTGGACCATCCACGGATGAGTGTGGGTTGAGATGGAAGTGTTCCCCGCCCGGGAGTCTAGCATGCGCGGCGGCGGCGCCAAGGGCGCCGGCCCGGCTCAGAACACAAGCTGTGCGCCATTGCACTGGATGGACTGGACGTTGACATCGGTGCGGCCCAGCTCCAGCCCCAGCAGGCTGGCCAGGGTCGTGCTCAGCAGGGAGCCGACGGTGTTGAGCACCGGCTTGAGCGCGGCCAGCACCGGGTTCAGCACGGTGCACAGCACACCGCTGCAGGACACGTTGTTGCCGGGCGCGGTGACACCGCCGCCGGCCGCCGCGTCGAGGAAGCCGTCCGGGGCGGTCTGGATGTACGAGGCCAGATTGGTGCGGACGCAGCCGTTGTAGTCGATCAGGTTGCCCAGCAGGCTGTCGCAGCGGTTGATGAGCAGCCCGCCGACCAGTGAGCCGAGCAGCCCGTCGAGCAGACCCAGGCCCTGTCCCGTCACGGTGGCGCGGTAGCCTGCCCACACCGAGCCATCTTCCCAGCAGGTGCCCAGCCCGATCAGGCAGGGTTTGGGCACGCCCTTCTTGACCGTCCAGTTGCCCAGCGGTGCCAGGTTGCGCGACGGGTCGCCGTCGCGCAGCAGGGGAATGAGCTGGTCGACGTTGTAGCGGCCGCCCGAGGGGAACGCTGCCTGCAGGTAGCGGTCGGCCAGTGCCTTGGCCGTGTCGTTGGCATTCATGCCCTGTGCCGGCGAGCTCAGCATGCCCGACAGGACACGCAGCAGCTCGTTGACCAGGTGCGAGACCGCGTCACCGACGGCCAGGGGATTGATCCGGGTGGTGCCGGTCTGGCCGGCGGCCAGGGTCAGGCTCTGCGTGCCGGTCAGCGCCGGCAGGGTGATCTTGTCGTTGATCAGCGGCCGTCCCAGCAGTGTCAGCAGTTGTTCGTTCTGCAAGGTGGCGTCGCAGACATTGCTCTTGGAGAAACGGTCGGCGGCATTGACCTTGCCGACGCACGCGCGCAGTACCGAGGAGTCCACCTGGATGGTGGCGGTGGGCGGTGCCGCGCTGCACTGGATGCTGGTCAGTGTTCCCATCGCGTTGGCCACGTCCACATGCAATGGCAGGTGCAGGCGCGTGCCCAGCAGGTTGAGCAGTGGCCCCACCCCGAACAGGCGGTCGCTGTCGACGTCGACCATCAGCCGGACCTGTGCGTTGTAGGCCCGCGAACCGACACCGCCGATGGCGATCGACGGCGGTTCGACAACACCTGCCTTGATATCCATGCCGAGCAGGTTGAGGTTCGGCACCGCTACGCCATTGCCATCATTGGCGATGGAGATGGCTGCATTGACCAGGTCAAGCACGTTGATCTGCGACTGCAGCGCACTGCCCACCGTGCCGTCGGGAGAGATCACCTCGGCGAACAGTCCGCCGCCGCCGTTCTGGCTGCCCAGCGCGATATTCACCCGATTGATGTCAAGGCGGGTGGCCACCAGGTCGGACAGCGCACGCAGCTGCACGCCCGCGGTGGTGCTGCGGCCGACCACCGTGGCGGTGGCGTCCACCAGCCGTGCCAGTGAAACCTGGTTCAACGACAGCAGGCGATTGAAGTCGGCCACGCTGAGATTGGCGGTGACCGGAATGCCGAGCGCATTGAGCAGGCCTGACGGTGTGATGTTGGCCTGCGCCAGTCCGTCGTACGACAGCACCGTGGCGTTGGTGACGTCCAGCCCCACCAGGCGCAGGGTGCCCATCAAGGGCGAGTTGCCGTTCGTGCGCAGCAGCTGCGAACCCACCGCGAACACCGCCGTCGGTTCCGAGCGGCGCGCCACGGCCTGTACGGTGATGGTCGGCAGGCTCTCGTTCTGGCCGAAGAACGGCAGCACGCTGCGGGTCGCAACCACCCGCACCGCATTGCGCGGATTGCTGGCGTCGACCGTCTCGCTGAAGCGGTTGCCTCCGCGTGCGGCGCTCCAGTTGCCGCAGCGGACCTGCACCGTGCCCGGGAACTGGTTCTGCGTGAGTGCGCTCTGCCGCGCGGCGCTGTTGTCGCCGTTGTTCGATGTACACAGCTCAAGTCGCTGTGCACCTGCCAGCGCCGCCAGGTCCACGACCTTCTGCGCATCGCGCTTGGCCCAGAACAGGAAGCCGACCTCGATCAGACCCAGCATGGCCACCAGTGCCAGCATCACCAGCATCATGGTGACGGACATGCCGCCGCGCGGGCGGTGGAAACGGGGCTGGCGAGAGCGGTTCATGGCATGCCTCAGCGTCCGGAGTTGGAGGTGCTCTTGGAACTGCCGACATCCGTGTCGAAGAAGGCGGGGATGTCCTGCTCGAAACTCTTCAGGTAGCGCGCGTAGCTGGCGGTGGCCTGATCACCGAGGATCGGCAGCCGCGGGCCGGCCTGTTGCCCGGACGCCTGCAGCTGGAACAGCTGGCGCGTGGCATCACCGACCTCGTTGCGCCGCGGCGCAGCCGGTGCAGCGGCCACCCGGGCAGGAGGCGCGGGCGGCATCGCGGGGGGCGGCGCAGGCGCCGCGAGGTCGACGGTTGCCAGTGCTTCGGCCTGCTGCGGCGCGATGGCAGGGGCCGCTGCCGGGCTGCCTCCCAGCATCTGGCCGGTCAGCGGCGCCTGTGGCGCCTGTGCGTGGGCTCCCGTGGCAAGCAGGCAGCAGGTGACCGCAGGCAGCAGGCGTCGGATCAGGGTCATCGCGGTCATGGCGTGTTCTCGGTGGGGTGGTCGGACGTGCCGAAGCGCTCCAGCATCGACGGCGGCAGACGGGAGGGATCGCGATCGCGGGCGTCACGGCGTGTTTCGGCCGCCAGCCGGCTGCTGGCGGGGGCGGTAGCGTTGGTCGGCGCGGTGGTGATCCGTGCCGCGCTGCTGGCCGCCGCCTGCGCCTGGCGCTGCTGCAGCCGGCTGCGGATCTGCTGGGCCTGCTGCTGGATGCTGCGCCGGGTGTCTTCGTTGAGGTTGGCCTGCGCAGCCAGGCGTTCGGCCGTGGCGTTGTCGCCGCGCAGGACCGCCCACAGCGCCAGGTTGGCGGTCGCCTTGGCGTTGCCCGGTGACAGTTCCAGTGCTTTGGCCAGCGGCTCGCGGGCCTGATCGAAGCGGCCGGCACGCAGACGCGCATACCCCAGGTCACCCAGGTAATCGGTATTCAACGGCTGCAGCTGGGTGGCGCGGGCCAGCGACAGTTCGCTGCCGGCCTCGTCATCGCGATGCGCGGCGATCAGGCCCAGGCCATGTGCCGCGGCGGCGGCCTGCGGCCCGCTGCTGAGTTCGCGGTACAGCGCGGCCGCGGCGTCGGTCTGGCCGGTCTCGCGCAGTGCATTGGCCTGCAGCAGGCGCAGCGCCGGAGGATCGCCGTAGCGCTGGCGGAATGCATCCACATGCGCCAGCGAGGCGTACCAGGCCCCTTGCAGCTGCATGCGCTCGATCAGCTCAAGGTAGGCATTGCGGCTGTCCTGCGGCGCGGGCCCGGGCTCGGCCAGGGTGGGCGCGCGCAGGTACTTCGGGGTGGACGAGGCGCATCCCGCGACGGCAGTGGCAAGAGCAAACAACAGACAGGCGTGGCGCAGAGCAGGCATGACGGTCATCCCATGTTCGACAGGGTTTTGGCCAGCGCGACCAGCGCAGGCCCGGCCAGCACCAGCATCAGTGCAGGCAGCAGGGTCAGCATCATCACCACGGTCATCTTCACCGAGAGCTTGCCGACCTTCTCTTTCAGAGCATTGCGGCGCTGTTCGCGCAGCCGGATGCTGAACTGGCGCAGCGGCTCCTGCACCGCGCCGCCGTGGGCGTGCACCTGCAGGATCAACTGCACCAGGCTGGACAGGTCGTCATCGCCGTAGACATCGCTGAGCCGGCGCAGCGACTGGGCGCGAGTGCGTCCATGGGTGTAGGCGACGTTCGCCTCCTGGATCTCGCCACCGAGCACCGGCAGTGCGTCGCGCAGCTTGTCGCCCAGGGTCTGCAGGCTCTGATCCATGCTGAAGCCAACCCCCTGCAGAAGGCGCAGCAGGTCGATCAACAGCGGCAACTCGTTGTTGACGGCGCGCCGCCGCCGCTTGACCCACGCGGCCAGCACGAACTTGGGCAGCAGCAGGCCGGCGGCGAGCGCGCCGACGATCACCATGATCCGGGCCAGGCCGGTGGCATCGCTCACGGCCAGGGTCAGCGCCAGCACCAGTACTGCCAGCAGCAGGCGCAGGCCCAGATAGATCGCCGTGCCGCGACGGGTGTTCCAGCCGGCCAGATCAAGCAGCAGGCGATCCTCGCCTGCCAGCAGTGCGGCTTCCAGGCGCCCGCCGCTGAGCGTCCGGCCGAAGCGCTCCAGCCAGCCCAGTGAATCCCTGCGGGCCGCGTCCTCGTCGGCGATCGGATCACGTGGCTGCAATGCGGTCTTCAGCGTTGCCGCACTGCGGTCCTCGCGATGGCTGCGGACCCAGCCGCCCACACCGAGCAGGGCGACGCCGGCGGCCAGGACCAGCAGGGCAAGTGCGAACCAGGCAGTTGCGCTCATCGGGAACCTCCGCTGCGGATGCTCATAGCGACTTGGCCAGGCGATACAGCAGGAAACCCCCGAGCAGTTCCAGGCCCAGGGCGATCAGCAGGATCTTGTGACCGAGCGGATCGTGCAGGACGGGCTGGAAGAACTCGGGGCTGGAGATCGCCATCAGTACGGCGCTGGCGGGCGGAAGCAGTCCCAGCACCCAGGCCGACATGCGGGTCTCGGACGTGGTGGCTGACAGCTCCTGCTGGGCCTGCTCCAGGTCGCGCATGAAATCGCCCATGCGCTGCAGGATCTGATCGGCGCGGCCGCCGATGCGGACGCTGACGCCCATCACCACGGCCAGCACCTTCAGCACCTCCATCCGATAGGGCTGCGCGGCGAGGTTCAGTGCGCGGTCCAGGTCCATGCCGCCCCGCGCGTATCGCACCGTGGTGTCCAGCAGCTCACGCAGCGGCGGCGTCGCCTGCTGCGACGCGACCTGGAAGGCCGACTGCAGGCTGTTGCCGAGCGCGGTCAGGCGGACCAGGTTGTCGAGGAAGTCCGGCAGCTGATGCAGCAGCTTGGCCTGCAACTTGGCGGTGCGGCGCATGATCCACAACCAGCAGCCCAGCAGGTACAGCAGCAGCGTCAGCGGCAGCATCCATGCCGTTCCCAGCCGCAGCATCGCGAACAGCGAGAGGGCCAGGCCGGGCACCAGCAGCATCAGCGGCACCTTCCAGCCGGTGGCGAGGCCCGCGCGTTGCAGCAGGCCATTCCAGGGCAGCGCGCGACGGCCAGCTGCTGCCGGCAGCGGCCGCGATCCATCGTTGGCCGCAGCCGCGTTGCTGCCCGGGCCCGCGCTGCCACGTGCCAGCTGCTGTTCGGCATGCTGCAGGGATGCCTGCCGCTGTTCGCGGCTGTTGGCGGTGCCCCACAGCCATACCGCCAGCGCCAGCAGCACCGACACGATGCTCAATACGCCCAGCAGCAGGCCGGTTCCCATGTTCAGTAGTCTCCGTAGAGGGATTCGCGCAACAGTTGGCGGAACGGCTCGAGCTTGTGCGAGTGCGGCTGGAAGCCCAGCCCGATCCAGCGGTCGGTCTCCTTGCCACTGCCGTCGATCTGCACTTCGTGGCGGAACATCTCCTGGGTGGTGATCAGGTTGTCGCTGACGCCGGTGATCTCGGTGATCGATACCAGCACGCGCCGGCCACTGCCGAGGCGCGAGATCTGCACGATGAAATCGATCGCGCTGGCGATCTGCCGGCGCAGGCTGTCTTCGCTGCCCTGGAACCCGGCGAAGCCGGCCAGCATCTCGATGCGATAGAGACAGTCGCGCGGCGAGTTGGCATGGATGGTGGCCATCGAGCCGTCGTGGCCGGTGTTCATCGCCTGCAGCATCTCCAGCACTTCCGCGCCGCGCACCTCGCCCACCACGATGCGGTCGGGGCGCATGCGCAGGCTGTTGCGCACCAGGTCACGGATGCTGACGGCGCCCTGTCCCTCCGCACCACCGATGCGGCTCTCCAGGCGCACCACGTGCGGATGGTTGAGCGAGAGCTCGGCGGTGTCCTCGACGGTGATCACGCGCTCGGTGGGTGGCACGTAGCTGGCCAGGGCGTTCAGCAGCGAGGTCTTGCCCGAGCTGGTGCCACCGGAGACGAGGATGTTGCAGCGACCCAGCACCATCGCCTTCAGCAGCGCCTGCATCGGCGCATCGAAGGTGCCCTTGGCCAGCAGTTCATCGGGCGTGAACGGGTCCTTGCGGAACTTGCGGATGGAGACCATCGGGCCGTCCACCGCCAGCGGCGAGATGATCGCATTGAGGCGGCCGCCGTTGGGCAGGCGCGCATCCACCATCGGGTTGGAGTCATCCAGGCGCCGGCCAAGTGGTGCGAGGATGCGGCGCAGGATGCGCAGCAGATGGGTGTCGTCGGTGAAGCGCTGGGTTGCGCGCTTGAGCTGTCCGCCCTGCGAGACGTGCACATCCTTGAAGCCATTGATCAGGATGTCTTCGATGGTGGGATCATGCAGCAGGTCGTCCAGCGGGCCGAAGCCGGTCAGCTCCTTGACCAGGCCCTCGGCCACCACCTGCATCTCCTCTTCATTGATCGGGATGCGCCACTCCTGGATGAAACCCACGGTCTGCACCTGCACCCAGCGCGCGATCGTGTCCGGTGCCCAGGAATCGATATCGATGCGCTCGTCCTCGATGCTGTTGAGCAGGTGCTCATGCGCCGCGGACAGCACCTTCTGGTACTGCTCGGTCTCTGCGAACGGCAGATTGCCCGCAACGTGGTCAGGCACGGTGTGGCGGGCGACGGCGTGCGGAAACGGGGTTACTTTGTCTTCCATTGCGATCCACCCAGGGCAAGGGCAAGTCTTTCCCGCAGGCCGTGCGTCTGGACCGGGCATGCAGCCGGATCCAGGCGTTGGACGAGCGGGGCGAGGGCACGCAGGTACGGATCACGCGGCGCGTCCTGCAGCAGCAGGTGGCCGTGGCTGGCGGAGGCACGTACGCGTGGTCGTTCGGGGAGCGTGGCCAGCAGTGGAAGCTCGAACCGTCGGGCGATCTGCTCCGGGCTCATGCCGCTGCTGTCGTCATGGCGGTTGATCACCAGTTGCAGGCGCTTCTCCCGTTCGCGCTGGCCGGACAGATGCTTGAGCGCATGGTCAAGCGAGACCAGAGTGGCAATCGAAGCGTCCGCGACCAGCCAGATCTCGTCGGCCTGGTCCAGCAGCAGCGGGGGCAGTTGACGCAGCGGGCAGCCGCCGGCGTCGCAGAGCACGCTGGCGAACACGCCGCGCAGCCGCTGCAGCAGGGCGCCCGGATCGGACGGCGGAAGCGCATCGCTGCCGCTGGCGCGGTCGAGCAGGACCAGTCCGCTGTCATGGCGCGCCATCGCAGTGCGCGCCAGGGTGGCGTCGATGCGGCTGGCATTGCGCAGTGCGTCTTCGTAGTGGAAGCGGCTGTCCAGATTGAGGTAGAGCGCCAGGTCGCCCGCCGGCTGCGCCAGTTCCAGCAGCAGACCGTCCTGGGTGCTGGCCTCGCCCTGCGCCAATGCATGGGTCTGCTGTGCAAGCACGGCCAGATGCGCGGCCAGTGTGCTGGTGCCGACCCCGGCACGTACGCCCAGCAGCAGGATCAACCGCGCCTTGTGCGGCTGGTGTGCGGCAGCGGCGGGCCGGGGCGAGAGCGCGCGGCGAAGCGCGGCCTCGATGCCGGTGTTGTCGCTGTCCAGGTCGAGCACATCGCGCAGGCCGGCGCGCAGCGCCATCACCACGCCTTCGACCTGCCCGGCACTGGTGGCGCCAACGGCGACCAGCGCAAGGTCCGGCTGGGTCTGCTGCAGCTGCTGCGCCAGCACGGTCGAGGCGGCGGCGTGCTCGGGGCGGAAGTCGAGCAGTACCAGATTCTGCGGACCGCGTTGCAGGTCCTGCGCGGATGTCGGCTCACCGCTGTCCTGCCAGTGCAGGGTGGTGGCAGGCGGCAGCTTGGCCGCCAGCCGCGGCAGCAGTTCGCGATCCATCCCGTACAGGACCAGGTTCATCGGCGGTCCTTGCGGATGCAGCGGCTGGGCAGTGGCGTAGGGCATGGGCGTGGTATCGCAGGCATTATGGATTCAACGTGAGAAACCGGGCACCGGGTCCTGGCTGACCGGACCCAGCAGCCAGGAACCCCACTCAGGCAGGTTGGGCCGGGCCTCGCGCTCGCCTGGCAGTGCCAGCTCGGCATTGCGGGCGAGGGGCTGCACCAGCCGTGGCGTGACGATGATCACCAGTTCCTTGTCTTGGCGCTTGTAGTCGAAATCGCGGAAGAACGAGCCGATGATCGGCAGGTCGCCCAGCAGCGGGATCTTGTTCACCGTGGAGGCGACCGTCGAGCTGACGAGACCGCCGATCACGAAGCTCTCGCCATCGCCCAGTTCCACCGTGGTATCGGCACGGCGGGTGCTGATCGACGGAATCTGCACACCGTTGAGGGAAATGGCGTTGGTGTAGTCGAGGTCGCTGGCTTCCGGCGCCACCTTCAGGGCGATGCGGTTGGGCGCGAGCACGGTCGGGGTGACGGTCAGGCCGATGCCGAACGGCTTGTAGGTGATGGTGGTGGTCCCCAGGCCCTGGGGTTCGAGGATCGGCAGTTCACCACCGGCGAGGAAGCTGGCGCTCTGGCCGGACAGCGCGACCAGGGTCGGCTCGGCCAGCACCCGGGCCATGCCATTGGACTGCAGCAGATCGAGGTCCGCGTTCCACAGGCCCTTCGTCGAGCCGAACACCAGGCGGAACGCCGACGAGATGGGCGATTCCGATTCGTTGCTGGAATTGCCCTCCTGCATGCCGGGCAGCACGCCGGTGTTGCCCGGCAGGATGCCGCCCGGACGAGCGAAGCCATAGGCAAAACCGCCGTTGCGGTTCTGGAAGCTGATGCCGACCTGTTTCAGCGCGGTCTTGTTGAACTCGACCACCTTCACCTCGACCTGGACCACACCGCCGCTGGCGATGGTGGAGGCATCGGCCAGCTGGCCATCCTTGCCCAACGCCATCGCGGCCGCCTTCTGTTCCTGCATGTGCGAGAGCGCGCTGTCGGTGCTTCCCTGCAGCAGGCCCTGCTGGTCCTGCTGGGTGAACACCAGACCGCTGGAACCCGCATCGGCCGCCCCCTGCACCGCGCTCTGCACGCGGACCTGCACGCGCTGTGGCTCCGACTGCTTGCGGTGCCACAGCAGCAGGGTGGTGGTGCCGGGGGCCTTGCCGACCAGCAGCGCCTGGCGCTGGCCACGCAGCATCACGATATCGGCGACGCCCGGATCGGCGATGGCCACCCGTTCCAGGTCCGCGGGCAGCGTCCACGGCCGCTGTTCGCGGGCCTGCAGCACCAGGTCGTCAGCAGCCACGCTGGTCGCAGGCGCCAGCAGCACCAGCAGCAGAGCGAGCCAGCGCTGGCGGGAGGAGGGGCTTGGACTCTGGCGACGTTCGGTCATGGAAGCTCTCGGTGCAGGTCAAAGGGAGCCGCGGGGCGCAGAACCATCGCCGCGGATGATCTCGATTCCGGATGCGCGCGGTGCGCTGCGGCGGGCGGCGGCGGGCTGTGCGGGGGCGTCGTTCACCGTGCGTGCGCGTGCGCTGCTGCGGCCGGCCAGGGCATCGCCATCGATGCCGGCGAAGGCGTGGTTCTCGGGGCGCTGCAACGCCAGCTGCTGTTCCGCGTCCAGGCCACGCAGCGGATCGATCACGCCTCGCGCCTGCGGGAACAGGGCCAGGTCGGGCTGGCCGGCGTCGGCGGGATTGCGCAGCGCGAGGTAGAGCTTGCCCTGCTGCGCGCCCAGCAGCAGCCGGTTGGCGTCGGCCACCGGCACCGCCAGCACGGCGCTGCGGGCCGGCTGGGCTGCGTCACCGCTACTGCCGCCACTGCTGCTGGCGTTGCTGGTGATATCTGCCGCGCGCGGGTCTGCACGGTTACTGGTATCGGCGCTGGCATTCGTGCTGCCCGCGTTCGGGGCGATGTCCTGCTGGCCATAGCTGAGCACGCGCAGGCGCGACAGCAGAAGGCGGGTCTGTGCGGCGTCGGGCGCCGCGTTGTAGCTGGCAGGTTCGCTGCGCAGGTTGAGGAACACATCGACGAAATCGCCCGGCAGGATACGGTTGCCGGCACCGACCAGTTCATCCACCGGCACCGCCAGTGCACGCTCGCCGGGCCGCAGCTGCAGCGAGAAGCCCTGAGCCAGCACCGCGTCGCTGATGGTGCTGCCTTCGGCGATGTCCTGCACCGGCACCTTGCCGACCACGGCGGCCAGGTCGGCGACGGCGCCCGGCACGGCCGCGCTTCGACGCGCCAGGCGCACGCCATTGGCAGTGATCGGTTCACCGGCCGGCAGCCGGGCGATGGCCTCGACCACCGTAATGGCCTGTGCGTCGGCCTGAACGACCGGAGCCGCGCTTTCCGCCGAAGGGGCGGGCCTGCGGCCGATCACGAATGCGATCAGCGCCAGCAGCACCGCGAGTGCGATCAGAGCGATGGCGGCGATGCGGGTCAACTTGAGCATGGAACCGTCTCCTGTACCGTCAGTTGCCGGAGCCGAGGTCGAGCTGGGCGACCGCGACGCTGCGGATGGGGGCCCGCATCACCCAGCCGTAAAGCGTGGCGGTGCCGGGGAAGAAAGGGTGGGCGGCGTAGTCGTAGCGGACGGTGACCGTCATGCACTGCGCGGTCGCCATGCCCGCGCAGGGTGCCTGCGCCGAGACCTGGATCGGACCGGTGCCGCCGGCGCTGCAGTCAGGGTTCTGCCTGGAGAACTGCAGCAGCCATTGCATCGACTGGCGTGCTGCGACGCACGCGGCGGTGCGTCGTTCGTTGGCGGTTCCGAAGCGCAGCGATGCGCGCGCGCCTTCGGCAGCGGCCGTTGCAAGCGTCTGCTGGGCAGCCATGATCAGCACGCCGGAAAAAGTGAACAGCAGCAGCGGCACCAGGCCGAGAATCATCATCAGCGCGTATTCGACGGCAACCACGCCACGCTGGCGCCGCGGACCGAGGGTGTTCATGCGAGACCTCCGTAGGTCGTGGCCAGGAGCCAGCCGATCGCCGCCAATGCGAGGTAGGCCGCATAGGGAATGCCGCGGCGCCCCTGGCGGGCAGCCTCCATTCCGCGCAATGCGGGGTGTGTCTGCCATTGCTCGCTGGCCCGCGACACCTGCAGCTGCACGCGCATCGGAAGGTGCGTGCCGAGCTGGCGCCCGAGCAGGATCGCCACTGCATGGGCGCCGGCGGCAAGGCTGGCCACTACCCATATCGGCAGCAGGGCATGCCATCCCAGCAGCAGGCCGAGCACCGCAAAGAATTTCACGTCGCCAGCGCCCATCCAGCGCAGTGCGTAGAAGGGCAGGAGCGCGAGCAAGCCGGCAACGGCACCGAGCAGGTGCGCCGGCCATGGCAGTCGTGGCTCACCAAATTGCCCGGCGACGAGCAGAGGTATTGCGAGTGCGCACGCCGCCAGCAGCCAGGCATTGGGCACCCGGCGGGCATACAGATCGCTGATCGCGATCCGCAGGCACACACCGATGGCCAATAGTCCCAGCAGTGTCATCGCACTCCCCTTCGTCCGTCACTGGACCGTCTGCAACCGCATCCCGGCCTGCGGCCACCGTGGTCGCGGATGGCGCGACCAGCGGTGGTGCGTCCGCAGGTCGCTCAGGTGGTTGCTTCGGTGGCGATTGCCGAAAGGCGGGTGAACAGCGTGGTGAAGAATTCCGTGATCTGGGTGCGGCCCACGGCAATCAGGATGCCGGCGATCACAGCGGCCAGCAGCCCGTACTCGAGTGCGGTCACGCCATCTTCTTCTTTCAGGAACTTGCGGATGGAAGCGTTCATGACGGTTGTCTCCCTCTACCTGTCAATGGCAACAAGACACCTGCATCGGCCGGTTGCCCGACTCCGTCGGGACCGTCCATGGACCTCTGCCATCCTGGCGGAGGTGGCAATGCGGGACTGTCCCGCATCGCTAAAGCAGGGTGATCTCCGCCAGGGAGTGCAGCGACCGCGCATGTGCGACCGCGCGGCACCAGGCCGGTGGTCGCAACGTCATCGAGCAGCGCGTGCATCGTCATGCTGTCCCCTGGGTGTGACCGCATCGGAGCGGTTCGATCACCGTGATACCGACTTTGCCTGAATGGCGGCCGGGTGCAACCGGAACCTATATGCAAATTCGGCAGGAATCTCTTATTCCTGATAATCGGTTGCTTATTCTGTGATGAAGCGCCGTTCCCAGGCGTAACGATTCATCGTGATGTTAATAATGTGACCCGGGTTAACGCATGCGAGAATCGTGCCACTGGCGCCCACATTTCCTTCACGCCGGGCGCGGGTTGCTGTATTCCCGTGCGACCTGTTTACCTGCGTGGATTATCGGGCATACTCGTATTCAAGGTTTGGTACTTTCAAGGTGGAGCCGGCCAGTGGCCGCATCCATCACGGCAACGGATGATGCTCTTGGAAACCGCGCGCACCTGTAGGGCAGTGGGGGTTGCGGCGGGCAGCTGACCAACGGGGGACGACACTGTCATGGTTGATGGTGGGGTGGTTGACAGCGACGACGGCGAGCTCCGGTCGATCGACCTGGCCACGCTGAGCGGTGTGCTTCGCGTATGCGATGTGGAACTGTTGCTGCTCGACGGCAATGGTCCGCGCGCGGCGTTCGCTTCGCGCGTGCATGAGGAAGCCCTGTTCTGCAGCATCAGCTGCGGATTCCATTGCCGTGGCCGCTTCATGCTGCCGCCGGACTGGGCGATGCTGGGGTATCTGCAGGCCACCGACGAGGCGGTGAGCTGGTGCCATGGCGTACCGCTGGCGGCCGGGATGGCGTTGACCGTGCTTCCCGAAGGCATCAGTGAATTCACCCTCAGCCCCGGTACCCGCTTGACCCTGATGCTGGTGCCGGTATCCCGCGTGCAGCGCAAGCTGACCGAACTGAGCCTGCGCAGCACACCGCCGGCGGGACAGGCGCTCTCGCTGTTCAATCTGTCCGGTGATGATGCCCCGCTGGCGCTGCATTACCAGCAGCTGCACCAGCAGCTGGGGCAGGGTGCCAGCCTGCAGCCGGAGGAAACCGAGCGGCTGCTGCATGAGCACATCCAGGCCCTGCTGGGTGCCGGTGCCGTCGATCGCCCGGGGTGCAGCCGCGCACGGCGTACGCATTACCTGATCGCCCAGCGCGCCGAGAATTTCATGCGGCTCAACCTGCGTCGCAATATATACATGAATGAAATCTGCGACGCCGCCGGTGTCAGCGAGCGTGGCCTGCGCTATGCATTTGAAGATCTGTTCGGTACGTCGCCCAACCGTTATCTGTCCATGCTGCGCCTGTGTGCAGCCTGCCGCAGCCTGTCGATGGCCGACTCCAGCAGGCGTTCTGTCAAGGCGATCGCGCTGAGCTGTGGCCTGTGGGATCTCTCCCGCTTTGCCGACAATTACCGGAAGGTGTTCGGTGAACTTCCGCGGGATACCCTGATGCGTGCACCCGCGCAGTTGGGCCAACCGGCCTGAGTCTTGCCCCACAGGGGCTTTCACGGCATTGCTGCCGGTTTTGCATATCCGGCTGCCGAATCCGGCCGTGGATTTGCCGGATTGCGCGATTGCCCTGCCGGATTGAAGTGCGCCACGCCTCCGCGAACCGTTGAAATGTCAGTCACCTGCCTAGCGGCAAGTCCACTGTCATTCAAGTTGTTCGCCTACGGGGGAAATGCTCATGAACCGCATCTACCGGCGTGTATGGAACCGCCAGCTCAATGCTCTGGTTGTGGCCTCGGAACTGGCCACCGGCGATAGCGGCGGCACCGCATCACGCGATCCGCGCACCTCCCTGCTGACGCCCAGCGCCCTTGCGCTTGCACTGCTGTGCGTGCTGGCCAGCGGGCCGGCATCCGCAACCGAATCCAACCAGTCGCTGCGCGATCTGCAGGCGCTGGCGGCCAAGTACACCCAGACCTTGCCGGTGAAGGTCGATGCCGAAGTCGCCCTGGCCGCAGCCGCGCGACAGGCGCAGGCGACGCCTGCGATCAGTGCCGATACGCGTGTGGGCCTGCAGTTGAGCACGACCTCGCTGCCGCTGGTGCGCGATGTCCTGCCGGCCGCCGTGCAGGTGAAGCTGGGGGCGAACGCATCGCCGCAGCATGTGCCCACGCCAGCCCTGGCCGCTGATGTGCGGGCCCAGCTCGGCATCGGAGCGGGTACCCAGGTGGATACCTCACTGGCAGCGAACGTTTCCTCCGGTGCCGCTTCGCCGCTGGGGCTGACAGCCGATGCGAAGGCAAAGGCCAGGGTCGGCATCGCAGGCGCTCCGCTGGCATCGGTGGGTGCCGGCGCCAGGGCGGCAGCGGGCATCACGACGTCCTCGCAGGGATTGTCCGGGTTGAAGGCCGGCATCGACGGCAACGCCGACTCGCATCTGGCCATCGCCGGACATCGAATCGAGGGCCAGGGCAAGGCCTCCGCAACCGCAGCGGTGAGCTTGCCCGCCAAGGAAGAACTGCCGGGCGAGACCGATGATCGCGCGATCACGGCGGCGTTCGATGCAGGCGTCGCCGGCAAGGTGCGCGTGCAGGGCCCGGGTGGCCAGGACGTGGTGGCCGATCGCAACCTGAAGCTCGCGGGCCGGACCGTCGTGAGTGCGCAGGCCAGCACGCTCGGTCTCGGAGGCCTGCATCACGGCGCCCTGGGCGATCTTGGCGGTGCGGTGGGTGGCGTAGTGCACGGCGTAGTCGGCACGGTGGGCAGCGCAGCAGGCGGGACGCTGCACGAAACCGTCGGCACCGTAGGTGGCGCAGTGGGCGGCACGCTGCATAACACCGTGGGCGCAGTAGGTGGCACGCTTCACGGAGCTGCCGGCACGGTCGGCGGTGCGGTGGGTGGCGTAGTGCACGACGTGGTCGGCACGGTGGGCAGCGCAGCAGGCGGAACGCTACACGAAACCGTCGGCGCCGTCGGCGGTGCGGTGAGCGGTGTACTGAACGGCACTGTCGGCACCGTGGGTGGCGCAGTGGGCGGCACGCTCCACGGTGCTGTCGGTACGGTCGGCAGTGCGGTGGGCGGTGTACTGAACGGCACCGTCGGCAACGTCGGTGGTTCCCTGGGCGACACGTTGAACAACACCGTAGGTGCTGTAGGTGGCGTCCTCGATGGAACCGTCGGCACCGTCGGTGGTGCTGTGGGTGGCGCGCTCAACGGCACTGTCGGCACGATCGGCAGCGCCGTAGGCGGCGCTTTGAACGGCACCGTGGGTGCGGTTGGCGGTGTCCTCGATGGAACCGTCGGCACCGTCGGTGGTGCTGTGGGTGGCGCGCTCAACGGCACTGTCGGCACGGTCGGCAGCGCCGTAGGCGGCGCGTTGAACGGCACCGTGGGTGCGGTTGGTGGCGTCCTCGATGGAACCGTCGGCACCGTCGGTGGCGCCGTGGGGGGCGCGCTCAACGGCACCGTCGGCACGGTTGGCAGTGCCGTGGGTGGCGCTCTGAACGGCACCGTAGGTGCGGTCGGCGGTGTCCTCGATGGAACCGTCGGCACCGTTGGCGGTGCGCTCAACGGCACGGTTGGCACGGTCGGCAGCGCCGTAGGCGGCGCTCTGAACGGCACCGTAGGTGCAGTCGGCGGCGTCCTGGATGGAACCGTCGGCACCGTTGGCGGTGCGCTCAACGGCACGGTTGGCACGGTTGGCAGTGCTGTGGGTGGCGCGTTGAACGGCACTGTAGGTGCGGTCGGCGGCGTCCTGGATGGAACTGTCGGCACGGTCGGCGGTGCAGTCGGCGGTGCGCTGAACGGCACGGTCGGCACGGTCGGCAGCGCGGTAGGCGGCGCGTTGAACGGTACGGTAGGTGCGGTCGGTGGCGTCCTGGATGGAACTGTCGGCGCGGTCGGCGGTGCAGTCGGCGGTGCGCTGAACGGCACCGTTGGCACAGTCGGCAGCGCCGTAGGCGGTGCTTTGAACGGCACCGTGGGCGCAGTCGGCGGTGCAGTCGGAGGCGTGCTCAACGGCACGGTCGGCGCAGTCGGTGGTGCGGTGGGTGGTGTGCTCAACGGCACCGTCGGCACCATCGGAGGTGCCGTGGGCGGTGCACTCAACAATACGGTCGGCTCGGTCGGCAGCGTTGTCGGTGGCCTGCTCGGGGGTGGCAGCACCACGCCGGGCAGCGGGCTGGACGGCGTACTCACCGGCACGCTCGGCAACGTCGGCGGTGCGGTGGGCAACCTGCTGGAGGGCAACCTCAACGGTACCGTCAACAATCTCGGCGGCGCAGTCGGCGGGCTGGTGGGCGGCACGCTGGGTGGCCTGGGCCTGACCCAGCCCTCGGCGATTCCGCCGGACAGCCCGAAGGCACCCGCTCCGGCTGATCCGAATGCGGGACTCATCATCGGTACCGGTGGCCTGGTCGGCAACGTCGGCCAGCTGATCGGCCCGACGACCAGCAGCCTGTTCGGCGGTGACGGCTATCTGCACAACGGCAATCTCAAGCTCAGCAACGCGAACGTGATGCAGGCCTACTCCACGGTCAACGTGCTCGGCCTGCCGGTCGTGAACCTGTCACCGGTCGGCAGCACCCTCAATGGCCTGGGCGGCGCGGTGACCGGTGGCAGCTCGCACCTGACCCTGATCGGTGGCGTCACTTCCGACAGTTACATCTACAACATCAACAACGGCAACCCCGGTGGCCTGCTGGGCCTGCTGCTGCCGACCGATTCGCCGGCATGGGCCGCCAAGTGCCTGGATATCGCGTTGGCCGACATCTCCTGCTGGGCGGTCAACGCCGCACAGGACTACCAGGTGCTGATGGGTGACGGTGCCTTCGCCAACGGCTCCAAGGAAGTGGTGATCGGCGCCAATGCCCGCCATGAGCTGCCGAAGGTGGACGCCAACGTGGCGTTCCCGGGAGCCGGTCCCAACGATCCCACCAATCCAACCGGCGTGCCGACTGCGGACTACGCCGCGCGCATGGGCCACTCGGTGATTGTCGGCGACAGCGCGGTGGGTACTGCCAACGGCCAGACCCTGCTGGGTGCGGAGGCGACCTCGAACCAGGCCAATTCGGTGGCACTGGGCTACCGTTCTGCTGCGCTGCGCGGCGCACAGGCCAGCTACAGCGCCTATGGCCTGACCGCCGCCCAGGTCTCTGCCGGTGAAGTTTCGGTGGGTACCGCCAACGGTGGCGAGCGCCAGATCACCAATCTGGCTGCGGGTAGCGCCAATACCGATGCGGTCAACGTCGCCCAGTTGAAGGGCGCGATCAGCCTGATCGATGATGTTTCGGCCGGCGCGGTGATGTACGACGTCGATGGCGCAGGCAATCCAGACTATCGCCGCGTCACGCTCGGCAACGGCACGGGTACCACCACCATCGGGAACCTCGCCGCGGGTGCGGTGACCGCCGGCAGCCTGGAAGCGGTCAACGGCGGCCAGCTGGCCACCACCAACGCCGCCATCGCCGGCTTCTTCGGTGGCATCACCGCCTTCGATCCGGTCAGTGGCGCCTTCACCGCGCCGCTGTTCGAGATCAGCACGATCTCCACCGACGGCGCCATTGCGCAGGGCCTGTACAACAATGCGACCGATGCCTTCGACGCCGTCGACGGCTCGCTGGTCAATCTCAACACGCAGATCAACGATATCCGCAACGGCGGCACCAAGTACCTGCGAGTGAACTCCACGGGCGTGGAGGCAGTGGCCACCGGTGCCGACTCCATCGCGGTCGGTACCAACGCCCGCGCCACGGCTGCCAACGCGATCGCGGTCGGTGCCGGCAGCCTGGCTGATCGTGCGAACAGCGTGTCGATCGGTGCCGCGGGTGCCGAACGCCAGGTGACGAATCTGGCCGCCGGTACGGCTGCCACCGATGCGGTGAACCTGGGCCAGCTGCAGGCCTCGGAGGAAGGCGCGCTGCGCTACGACCTCAATGGCGATGGCAGCGTCAACTACGCCAGCGCCACGCTGGGTCAGGGCGGCACGGCGACCACGCTGCGCAACCTCGGCCCGGGCCAGGTGAGCGCCACGAGCAGCGAAGCCATCAATGGTGCCCAGCTGTTCGCTGCCAACCAGGCCGTCGCCACCCATCTCGGAGGCGGCGCGGCGGTCAATGCGGCCGGTGTGCTGACCGCGCCGACCTACACGATCAACAACATCGCCGCCAATGGCACCATCAGCCAGGGCAGCTACAACGACGTCGGCACCGCCTTCGACGCGGTCAGCAATTCGCTGGCCAATGTCGCCGACCAGACCGACGATATCGACAAGCGCGCGGTGAAGTACGATGTCGATGGCAGTGGCAACGTCGTCAACACGGTCACCCTGAGCGGTACCGGCACGGGTGCGGTGAAGGTGACCAACGTGGCGGCCGGCAGCATCCTTGCAGGCAGCAGCGACGCCATCACCGGCGACCAGCTGTTCAGCACGAACTCGACCATCGCCAGCTACTTCGGCGGCAGCACGGCCTTCGACGGCACCACCAATCTGTGGACCGCGCCGTCGTTCAGCATCTCCAGCATCGCCACCGACGGCACCCTGACCGCCAACGACTACAGCAACGTCACCGCGGCGTTCTCCGCGGTGGACGGTTCGCTGAGGGTGCTCAACCAGCGCATCACCAACGGTGGCGGCAGCCCGTACCTGGCAGTGAACTCCAGCGCCGCGGCGGCCGCTGCGGCAGGTGCGGAGGCGCTGGCGGTGGGTCCGCAGGCCAGTGCGGCAGGTGCTTCGGCCGTGGCAGTCGGCAACGGTGCCAACGCCAGCGCGGACAACAGCGTGGCACTGGGTGCCGGCTCGGTGGCCAGCGTCGGCGCGCAGAGCGGCTATACCGGTGCCTATGGTCAGACGGGTGCCAGCAATTCGGCAGGCGAAGTGTCGGTCGGCAGCAGCGGCAGTGAACGCAAGATCACCCACGTTGCCGACGGCTCGGACGATCACGACGCGACGAATGTCGGCCAGCTGAAGAATGGCGTGAACTATGCCATCGATCAGTCCAAGGCCTACACCGACCAGAAGATCCAGAACATCACCAACGTCGCCGGCAGCTTCCGCGCCAACAACAGCAACAACCTGGCCGATCCGGCCGCGACGGGCGCCAATTCCGCAGCCGGTGGTGCAGGATCGACGGCCGCCGGTGCCAACTCGACGGCCCTGGGCAACGGCTCGCAGGCACAGGCCGACAACTCGGTGGCCCTGGGCGCAGGGTCGGTGGCCAACCGTGCCAACACGGTTTCGGTGGGGGCCAGCGGCGCCGAACGGCAGGTGGTCAATGTGGCAGACGGCACCCAGGCCACCGATGCGGTCAACGTGCGGCAGCTGCAGGCCTCGCAGCAGGGCACCATCCGCTACGACACCACCGTCAACGGAGCCACCAACTTCAACAGTGTCACTCTCGGCAGCAGCACCAGCGGCCCGACGACGGTCCGCAACGTTGCCGCCGGTACGGCAGGCACCGACGCGGTCAATGTCGACCAGCTGAAGTCCGGCATGGCGCAGACTCTGGACTGGTCGAAGGCCTATACCGACGAGCGCATGGGCGGCTTCGAGCGCGACCTGCGCAGGACCGACAACCGCGCTTCGGCCGGCATCGCTTCGGCCATGGCCACGGCCTCGCTGCCGCAGCCGAGCGAAGCGGGTCGCAGCATGGCCTCGTTCGCCGCCGGCAGCTACAACGGCGAATCGGGCGTGGCGGTGGGCTTGTCCGGTGTCTCGGAAGGAGGCCGCTGGATCTACAAGTTCAGCGGCTCCACCAACAGCCGTGGCGAGGCCGGTGTGGCCGTCGGTGCCGGCATCCAGTGGTAACCGCCGTAGCCGGGCCGCAATCGCGGCCCGGCTGCCGCGCAAACGTCTACAGGGGGAATGACATGAATCAGCATCGCATCGCCCGCGCCGGCCGCATCGCCGCGTCGCTGGGCCTGATCCTCGCCGCCGGCCTGCTGGCCGCCTGCCGCAGCCACGCGCCCGCCGGTGAGGGTCCGGCGGAGGCCACTGCAGTGGCCTTCCCGGAAGTCTCCAAGGCGTCGCTGAAGGAGGGTACCTATCCCGACATCGCCGACCTGCGCCGCTTCGCGCCCGGGATGAGCAAGCGGCAGCTGTACAGCCTGCTGGGTACGCCCCACTTCAACGAAGGCATGTGGGGCGTGCGCGAGTGGAACTATCTGTTCAACTTCCGCACCGCACAGGGCGCCGAGTACTTCACCTGCCAGTTCCAGGTGCGCTTCGACAACAAGGGCATCGCCCAGGCCGGCTACTGGAAGCCCGAATCCTGCGCCGCCGTGCTCGACCCGCCGCGGCCACCACCGCCGCCGCCGGCACCCGCGCCACTGCCCGAACAGCCGCTGCGCCTGGCCGCCGATGCACTGTTCGGTTTCGACAGCGCGGTACTCAGCGCCGAAGGCCAGCAGGCGGTGCAGGGCATCCTGGCGCAGGTCCGTGAGGCCAGCAAGGTGCAGTCGATCCAGGTCGTCGGCTACACCGACCGTATCGGTGCGGCCAGCTACAACCAGCAACTCTCGCAGAAGCGGGCCGAAGCGGTGCGCACGGCCCTGGTGCAGGGCGGAGTGCCGCCGGGCAGCATCAGTGCCGAAGGGCGCGGCGCGGCTGAACCGATCGTGCAGTGCGCACAGCGCAACCGTCGCGAACTGATCGCGTGCCTTGCGCCGAATCGCCGGGTGCAGATCGTCGGGATCGCGCACCCGCGCTGAAGTCTCCCGCGCCGTGGCCATGCCCCGGCATCCCGAGTCCCCCCTGACCACCGGCAGGACGTGGCCACGTCTCCCCCGTCGTCCACCCCTGCCGGTGGCTCAGGTTTTCATACGGTGCACGCGATGAACGCCCAATTCCTGCCTCTGTCCATGAAGACGGAAACCACCCTCAGCGTGTATGGCCAGCTCGGCAATCATGCGGTCGTGCGCATCCCCGGGCGGCGCCTGCCGGGCCTGATCCTGCAGGCCGATACCGTGGCCGGGTTCCTGGCCCAGCTGCAGGAAACCCAGGCCTGCCTGCGCAGCGGCCGGGCACAGCGTGCCGATGCGGAGCTGGACATGCTGATCGACATGCTGGAGCAATGGTACGCGTTGATCGAGTCGCGGCTGGCCGATGCCGGCGAAGCGCTGTAGCAGCGGGGCGGGCGATCAATCGGCGTCTTCGACGCGCTCGCCCATCAGTTCGCGCTGGCGCTTGTCCAGCTCCTCGGCGTAGCGCCTGCGCACGAAGGCCTCGGAAACAATGCCCAGCAGCTGGCCATCGGCGGCAACCACGGCCAGTTCGTCGGCCTGCGTCCGGTCGAAGCACTGCATCACGCTGACCACATCCGCGCCCGGCAACAGTGACACCTCGCGGTTCTCGGCCAGATCGCCAACGGGTGTCTCCGGCTTCACGCCGTCGGCGTAGACGCGCGGAATCTGCACGATGCCGGCGTAGTGGCCTTCGCTGTCGATCAGGACCACGCGACTGCCGGAGCCCAGCGGGAAACGCTGGCGGAACGCAGCGGCATCCAGCCCGGCCGGAGTGGTGGCAACGCCCTTGCGCATCATCCGCCCGGCGTTGAGGGTGTGGATCCAGCCGACGTCGCGTGCGCTGCGGATGGTTTCGCCGCGCAGATGCATGCGCCATGTCGAGAACGAGTAACCGAACCACTGGCGGACCAGTGTGCTGGAGACCAGTACCGCGCTCATCACCACGCTGGTCAGCAGGAAGTCGTGGGTGCCTTCCAGCACCAGCATGGCCATGGTCATCGGCGCGCCGACCACTGCGGCGGCCAACGCGGCCATGCCCGCAAGCGCCGCGGACGTGGCGTCGACCACGGGCACGCCAGTGGCCATCGCCAGCAGGCCGGCAAACAGGGTGCCGACCAGGGTGCCCATGAACAGCGACGCAAAGAACAGGCCACCGCGGAAGCCGAAGCCCAGCGAAATGCCCGAGGCCAGAAGCTTCAGGGCGAGCAGGCCGCCGATCCAGATCAGTGGCAGCTGCGTGGTCAGGTCCAGGTGAAGCGCACCGTGACCGGAGGAAAGCACCTGCGGGCTGGCCATGGCCAGTGGAATCAGCAGGAGGCCGCCGACCACCGGGCGCCCCCACAGGGGCAGTGGACTGCGCTTGACCACGCCTTCGATGGAGGCGATCAGCCGCATCACGCCGATCCCCACCATGGCGCAGCAGCAACCGAGGAGGCCGTAGATCGCGTAGTCGGCGGCGCGCACATCGATGGTCGAGGCTGCGGGCAGCAGGTACGCCTCGATGCCAGCCTGGTCGGCGACGAATGCACCCGCCAGTGCGGCCAGGGCCACAGGCGCGAGAGCGGCGGGCGTGTAGGCGCCGATGACGATCTCGAACGCGTAGAACGCGCCGGCCAGCGGAGCCCCGAAGGCCGCGGCGATGGCGCCGGCGGCACCGGCACCGACCAGGATGCGCACATCATTGCGGCGCAGGCGCATGACACGGCCCAGCTGCGAGCCGCTGCCCGCACCCATCTGGGTATACGAAGCCTCAAGGCCGACGGACGCACCGCAGCCGTTCGACAGCAGGGTCTGGGTGAGCACGATCAGATTGTCGCGCATCGACATGCGACCGCCATGCAGGGCATTGGCCTCGACCGCGTCGAGCAGCGGGCGCTTGCGCCGCGCGGCCGCCAGGCTGACCAGCCCGACCAGCAGGCCGCCCAGCGGCAGCACCAGCAGGGCGGTCCAGCTGAGCGCGGGCAGGGAGCTGAGGCGCATGCCGGGTTCCAGCCCGTACAGCGCACTCTGCAGCCCGCGCGCGATGTCCGACTGCAGCAGCGTCAGGCCACCGGCGATCAGGCCGACCAGCAACGCCAGTGCGATGAACCACAGGTCGCTGCCACGCAGGCGCAGTCGCAGGCCCTGGAAGGCCAGATGCAGGCGCGATGGTGGAACCGTGGAGGCCATGGTGGCGGCATGATACGCCGCCATCGTGATCGCCACCGTCACCGCATCGGGCATTTACCGCATCAGAAGCGGTAGCGTCCCTGAAGGTAGAAGGTGCGTGGCGCGGCCACCATGCGCCCGGCATTGCCGTCGACATTGCGGGTGTACCAGCGCTTGTCGGCCAGGTTGTTCACGCCGGCCGTGATCTCGCTGTCGCCCAGCCCCGGAACCTGCCAGGCCACCTGCGCATTCCACAGCCGCACCCCCGGCACGCGGCCCACACGTGCATCGGCGCTTTCCTGCCAGGTGTTGGCAGCGTCGGAGAATTGGCCGCTCTGGTGCGTGCTGGAGACATTGAAGGTCCAGGCCGACAGCGCATAGCGGGCGCCGATGCTGTCGGTGTCGCGCGAGTAGAAGGGCACGTCCCGGCCGCGGTTGTCACCGGACTGCTGGATCGCCTTGGTCCAGGTGTAGTTGGCGTACAGTTCCAGTCCGGCCAGCACGCTGTCTTCGGCGAAGCGGTACTCGAGCGCGCTTTCCACACCCTTGTGGTCGGTCGCACCGATGTTCTGGAAGGTGGGAGGAGTGATTCCCGGCACCTGCAGGATCTGGTTGTCGAAGCGCATCCTGAACAGCGTGACATCCGCGCGCAGCGCGCCGTCCTGCCAGCGGGCGCCCAGCTCGGTGGTCCTGGCCACCTCTGGATTCAGCGGATTGCTGGCGGTCTGCGAGTTCAGCTGGATGTTCTGCACCGGCCCGAACGAGGTGGTGTAGTTGCCGAACACGGTCAGCTGCGGGGTCAACAGGTAGGCGACGTTGAGCGAGGGCAGGGCTTTGTCGTTGCGGCTGCTGAAGGTGGTGCCGCCATCGGCCTGGCGGCGGTCCATGTCGATCCATTCCATGCGCACCCCCGGCGTGATCCGCCACTGGCCGATGGCGATGCGGTCGTCGAGATAGAAGGCGTGGGCGTCGGTCGCATTGTCGAAGCGGTTGATGGGGCTTGCGGCGCCGGTGCGGCGGGTCACCGTGTAGCTGCGGTCGTTGCCGCGCTCGCGCAGGAAGCGGTAGCCCGCGGTGACGTCGTGCACGCTCGCCCCCCAGTGCAGGCGCTGGGTGTAGCGCGGTTCGATGCCGAGCACGCGGTAGTCGCGCGGCTGCACGCTCACCTGGGTGTTGGCAGCGTTGATCAGCGAGCTGGCACGGGTGCTTTCGTTGTAATAGGCCAGTACCTCGAACTCGCTGGTGTCGGACAACGTGTGGGTGTAGCCCAGATCGATGCCCGTGCGGTGGCCCTTCCAGAAGTCATCGGGACGCGTGTTCTGGAACGGATCCGCCTCGTACTGCGCGCGGGTCAGGCCGCCTGGCGTCAGCGAGCGGACGTCGTAGTAGGACAGCTTGGCACGCAGCGTCTGCTGGTCGTCGATGGCGTAGGCGAACTTCAGTGCCAGATCGTTGAAACGGTCGTCGCTGCCTTCGCGCCAGCCGCGACCGTCCTGGCCGGAATAGAGCAGGGCGACGCCCAGGCCGTTGTCGCTGGTGCCGCCGAGGAAGGTGTTGTACTGGGTGCTGTCGCCGCCGCCATGGTCATGGGCGTTGTAGCGGATCCCGACCTCGCCGTGCAGGCCGCTCTGCTGCGGAATGGCGCGGGTGCTGAAGTTGATGATGCCGCCCACGTTCTGCGGCCCGTAACGCACGGCTCCGCCGCCGCGCACGACGTCGATCGATTCGATGTTGGACAGGCTGGCCGGCGCGAACGACAGCTGGGGCTGGCCGTAGGGTGCGACGGCCAGCGGCACGCCATCCAGCAGCACCGTCGAGCGGGGTGAGTAGCGGCCGGTGAGGCCGCGCACGCCGATGTTCAGCGACACCGAACTGCCGGCGGTGCCGGAGTTGTCGGTGACCTGCACGCCGGGGATGCGGCGCATGGCGTCGCCGATGCTGGTCGCGCCACTGGTCTCGATGCGCTGGCGATCGACCACCGTACGTGCCCCGGCGAAGCTCTTGACGCTGTCATGCAGGCCGGTGCCCAGCCAACTGCCGGAGACCTGGATGCTGTCGAGCGTGGTCGGGGCGTCCTGGGCGAGGGCCGAAGCAAGGGGCATCAGGCACAGGGCGAGGGCTGCCACCAAGGGCAGCTGGGCCGGTTTCGGGGTGCGGAGGGGCATCTGGACGGCACAGGGAAGGTGGTAAATGAGAATTATTGCTGATTCCATTCGTGAATGGAATCGAGGGCCGATGGCCTCTGGGGTCGGGTGGTAAAGTGAATGATTGCCTCCTGACTCACCGAGATCCGTCATGCCTGCAGCTGTCTTCTATCCCGTCGGAACCCCTGGCCAGCCGTGGGGAGCGGCGGAACGGGAGCAGTGGCGTGCGCGCCAGCAGCGCCTGCGCCGCTACGACGAGGAAGTACTGCCGCGCATCGAGGCACTGGCAGCGCGCTTCGACAAGGTGGCCTACGGCCAGCTCGACTACGCGGGAGAGACCTATACCCTGTTCGCCCTGCGCAGCCGCGACTGGAACCCGGCGCTGCCGGCGGCGCTGGTCACCGGCGGCGTGCACGGCTACGAAACCAGTGGCGTGATGGGTGCCCTGGAGTTCCTTGAAAAGCACGCGGCCGATTACGCGGGCAAGGCCAACCTGCTGGTGGCACCGTGCGTCAACCCATGGGGTTTCGAGCGCATCAACCGCTGGAACTTCGACGCGATCGATCCGAACCGCAACTTCCGTGCCGGTGGTCCGGCTCGCGAATCAACCGCGCTGATCGAGCTGATCGAACCCCTCAAGGGCCAGTTCGCGCTGCACATCGATCTGCATGAGACCACCGACAGCGATGAAAGCGAGTTCCGCCCTGCGCTGGCGGCGCGCGACGGCAAGCCGTTCGAACCGGGCCTGATTCCTGATGGCTTCTACCTGGTGGACGACAGCGCCAATCCGCAGCCGGCGTTCCAGCAGGCCGTGATCGCGGCGGTGGAAAAGGTGACCCACATTGCACCGGCCGACGACAAGGGCGAGATCATCGGCTCTCCGGTGGTGGCCCATGGCGTGATCGAGTACCCGCTGGTGGAACTGGCCCTCTGTGCCGGCATCACCGGTGCGCCGTACACCACCACCACCGAAGTCTACCCGGACAGCCCGCGCGCCACGCCGCAGCAGTGCAACGATGCGCAGGTGGCCGCGGTCTGCTCCGCGCTGGACTACGCACTGGCGCATTGCTGAGGGGGGGCGAGCCCCTGCGCGGCTGCCGTTGCGGCCAACCCTGGTGCATGCCGGGCCGATAGGGCCCGGCGCTATCGCAGCGCGTCTGCCCACCACAGCGCGGCCGGCCCGGGCGGTGTGTCGCGCCGCCACACCAGGTCGCTGTGGATGCGCCGCGGCCAACCGGGCAGGGCCAGTTCCACCAGGTGTCCGCGGTCGTAGCGCTGCACCAGCGCTCTCGGAAGTTCGGCCCAGCCGATGCCCTCCTCGGCCATTTCCATCACCATCAGGTAGTCCGATGCGGTCCAGGCCGGGCCGGCGACGGCACGCGCGTGATCGACCTGTGCGCTCAAGCGAATCTGCCGATGGCGGGCAAGCTGCGCTGCGGCGCGCGCACCGGCCGCGGCCAGTGCGTGTCCGTGCGCGACATACACCGCCAGCTCGCTGTGATGGGCCAGGGGCTGTGCGATCACTGCATCCGGATAGCGCTCCTGGCGAGGCAGCAGGCCCAGTCCGGCGCGGCCGCTGCCGACCAGTTCCAGCACATCGTGCCCTTCAGCGTCGAGCCACTCCAGTTCGATTTCGGGAAAGGCTTCAGCGAAACGCTGCAGCACCTGTTGCGCCGGGTCCAGCTGGTAAACATCGGAGAACACCACCGTCAGCCGGGGTTCGACAGGTGCAGCCAGGCGCACGCTCAGCTGCCGCAGGCGCGCATCGGCAGCCAGGATTTCCTGGGCATGGCCCAGCACCTGCCGCCCCGGGTCGGTAAGCTGCGGATAGCGCCCGCTGCGGTCGAACAGGGATACGCCCAGATCGGCTTCCAGATGGGCGATGGCGGTGCTGACCGTCGATTGCGTCTTGCGCAGGCGCCGCGCGGCAGCCGAGAAGGAGCCCAGTGCGGCAGCCTCGACGAACGCCTGCAGGGATTCAGGAGAGTAGGGCATCGATCCATCGCTCATATCGATGGATTCCATTTTTGATCCATCGTAAATGGCGATGATACTGGGCGCCATCGCCCCTGTCAGCGGGCGCTGTGAATCCTGCTGGAGTTTTCCCATGACCCGTCGTGTTCCCGCCCCAGGCCCCCTGATTGCCTGGGCCTGCCTGACCGTGGCGATCGTCGCCGAAGTGGTCGGCACGTCCTTCATGGCCCATGCCGCCCGCGCCGGTGGCTGGACCGGCTACCTGGTGATGGCCGGGGCGCTGGCGTTGTCCTATTACTTCCTGGCGCTGTCGGTACGGCGCATCGCGGTCGGCGTTGCGTACGCGGTGTGGGAGGGGCTGGGGCTGACCCTGCTGACCCTGGTCGGCATTGCGGTGTTCGGCGAGAGCCTGTCGATGCAGCAGCTGGCCGGCCTGCTGCTGGCGGTGGCCGGCATTGTCTGCGTCACCCTTGGGGAGGCGCACTGATGAACACAACGGCACTGTTCTTCGTGATCTGTTCTGCACTGATCGACGTCGCGGCAAACATGATGGTGGCCAAGTCTGAAGGCTTCCGCCGCTGGCAATGGGGTGTCGCTGCCGTCGTCATGGTCTGGATCGCCTTCGCGCTGCTGGGCCAGGCAGTACGCCACCTGGACCTGGCCACGGCCTATGCGCTGTGGGGTGCCATCGGCGTGATCGGCACCGCTGCCTGCGGGCGCCTGCTGTTCGGCAATCGCCTGCGGCCCATCGGCTGGATCGGCATTGCACTGGTGACGGGGGCGGTGCTTCTGCTCAGTACCGCATGAGCGGCGACGATTGCAGACCGGAGCGCGCTGTCCGACACTGCGGTTTTTCCGCAACGGAGTGCCGCCATGTTCAGCCACATCACCGTCGGTTCCAATGATCTTGCGGTCTCGCGCCGCTTCTACGACGCACTGTTCGCAGCCATCGGCGGCCGACCGGGCATGACCGATGAAGATGGAAAACTGGTCTACGTCAAGGACGGGCGGATGTTCATCGTGACCCCGCCCATCGATGGCCAGCCGGCGTGCCACGCCAATGGCGGCACGATTGGTTTCGCGCTGGAGACTCCGCAGGCAGTTCACGCCTGGCAGGACGCAGGCATCGCCCACGGCGGCAGCGCCATCGAAGATCCGCCGGGCGTACGCCACAAGGCCGGGCGGCAGCTGTACCTGGCCTACCTGCGCGATCCCGACGGCAACAAGTTGTGCGCCGTGCACGTGATGCGCTGAACTTCGCGGCGCGCGCGTGATACCACGCGCGTGCTGTCCCTGTGCTGTCATCGCGCGACAGCACTTCATCCTGCGTCCACCGCCGTTCAGCCAGAATCCGCCGGCTCACTCTTTGATCGACCGGAGAACGCCGCCCCGTGGAAGCCCTGGAGCCGCAACAATCCCCGGTGCGCACCCTGCGGCCTGTATTCGCCTTCGCGGCGATCATCGTCGTGGCGTTCGCGCTGTTCGTCAGCCTCTATCCAATCGGTGCCGGTCGCCTGCTGCTCAGCGCCCAGGACTGGGCGGCACTCAACGTTGGCTGGTACTACCTGCTGGCGATGACCCTCTATCTGGTGTTCGTGGTCGGCGTGGCGCTGTCCAAGTATGGTGGCATCAAGCTCGGTGCCGACCATGACGAGCCCGAGTTCAGCTATCTCTCCTGGGCGGGCATGCTGTTCGCCGCGGGCATCAGCATCACCCTGTTCTTCTTCTGTGTCTCCGAGCCGCTGACCCATTACCTGCAGCCGCCGCAGGGCGATCCCGCCGCTGGTGAGGCCGGCGCGCGCCAGGCCATGCAGCTGCTGTTCCTGCACTGGGGCCTGCATGGCTGGGGCGTGTTCGCGCTGGCGGCAATGGCCATGGCCTACTTCGCCTATCGCCACAACCTGCCGTTGGCGCTGCGCTCGGCGCTGTATCCGCTGATCGGCAAGCGCATCAACGGACCGATCGGCTACACCGTGGATGCGCTGGGCATCGTCGCCACCGTGTTCGGCATCGGCGCCGACATGGGCTTCGGTGTCCTGCACCTCAACGCCGGGTTGTCGCACCTGTTCGACATCCCGCACTCGAACTTCGTGCAGATCGCCCTGGTCGCCAGCATGATGGGGGCAGCGGTGGCCGTTGCAGTGTCCGGCGTGGAGAAGGGGGTCCGCTGGATGGCCAACATCAACATGCTGCTGGCGATCGCGCTGGTGCTGTTCATGCTGTTCGCCGGGCCCACCCAATACCTGTTCGGCACGTTGATGCAGAACCTGGGCGACTATCTGGGCAGCGTGGTCGGCAAGAGCTTTGACGTGTACGCCTATGGCGGACGGCCGGCATGGCTGGGCGGCTGGACGGTGTTCTACTGGGCCTGGTGGATCGGCTGGGCGCCGTTCGTCGGCCTGTTCATCGCCCGCATCTCGCGCGGACGTACCATTCGCGAATTCGTGTTCGGCGTGCTGCTGATTCCGCTCGGCTTCACCCTGGCCTGGTTGTCGATCTTCGGCAACAGCGCGCTGGACCAGGTGCTGCACCATGGCCAGCAGCAGCTGGCACAGCTGGCCGTGGATGACCCACCGACCGTGCTGTACGCATTGCTTGATGGTTATCCGTGGAGCCGCACGGTGATCGCGGTGACCGTGCTGGTCAGCTTCATCTTTTTCGTGACATCGGCCGATTCGGGCGCGGTGGTGCTGTCCACGCTGTCGTCGCACGGCGGCGCTCCGGAAGACGATGGCCCGCGCTGGCTGCGCGTGTTCTGGGGCACGGTGATCGCCGTGCTCACCGCAGGCCTGCTGCTGGCGGGCAGCATCGATGCGTTGAAGTCGGCGGTGGTGCTGGCGTCGCTGCCATTCTCGGCGGTGCTGCTGCTGATGATGTGGGGCCTCACCCGAGCCTTCAGTGACGAATCGCACCGCAAGCGCGCGCTGCAGTACCGGCCATCGCCGCTGATCGGCGACGATCGCCACCACCAGGGCTGGCGCCAGCGGCTTGCGCAGGCCATGCACTTCCCGGTGCGCGACCAGGTCTACCGCTTCATGGATGACACGGTGAAACCGGCGATGGAAGCCGTGGCCGAGCAGCTGCGCGAACAGGGCTGGGACGTACATACCCGCATCGAAGCCGGCGACATGGAACTTTCGGTCAACCATGGCGAGCAGCAGGACTTCCTGTATCGGGTGATCCTCCGCGGCTACCTGACGCCGTCGTTCGCCGCCCAGCAGCTGCGCAACCAGCGCTACTACCGCGCCGAAGTGCATCTGTTCGAAGGCAGCCAGGATTACGACCTGGTCGGATACAGCCGCAAGCAGATCATCAACGACATCATCAGCCAGTACGAGCGGCATCTGCAGTTCCTGCACCTGAGCCGGTGACGTGCAACCGCCGGGGCATGACCCGGCGGTCGGTGGTGGCGCGCAGCCACGCCATCACGGGCGCAAGAGCACCTTGCCGTTGCGGCCGGAACCTGCGCCGGCCTTGACCGCCGCGGCGACATCATCGAGTGCGAACACCTGTTCCACCGGCAGCGTCAGTTCGCCGCCGGCTGCACGCTGCAGCAGTTCGCCCACCAGCCGTCGCTTGTCGTCCACCGCCATCGCCTGGCTGACCTTGCTGCCCCAGAAGCCTTTCACGGTGGCTTCCTTGTAGATCAGGCCTCCGGCGGGGATGCGCATGGGCTCGCCGCTCATCACGCCGAAGGACACCAGCGTGCCGTGGTGGCCGAGCAGGTCGACCAGGTCACCGCTGGCGTCGCCGCCGATGGAATCCACGGCGGCCGCCGCCTGCGCTTCACCGGTCACTGCACGCACGCGGTCCTTCCAGCCGTCCACCGAGGTATCGAATACATGATCGATGCCGAGCGCCTGCAGCTGCGCGACTGCATCGGCGTTGCGCACCAGGTTGGCCACATGGACACCACGTGCCCGCGCCAGCATCGCCAGCGACTTGCCGACCGCGCCATTGGCGGTGTTCTGCACGATCCATTGGCCTGGCTCGACATGCAGGAATTCCAGCAGCATCAGCGCACTGAGCGGCATGGCAATCAGCTGCGCAGCGGTCTCGTCGGGGATCGATTCGGGCATCGGAATCACCATCCGTGCCGGCGCGATGAATGCTTCGGCCCAGGTGCCGTGCACCGAGGCGGCAGCGACACGCTGACCGACCCGAAGGCCTTCGACGCCGTCGCCAACCGCGTCGACCACGCCCAGTGCCTCGCTGCCACCGATCGCCGGCAGCGTCGGCTTGTAGCCATACAGGCCGCGCACGGTCAGCAGATCGTGGTTGTGGATGGAGGCGAGCACGGTACGGATGCGCACCTCGCCAGGACCAGGTTCAGGCAGGGCGGCCTCGGCGACGGCAAGGACGTCGGACGGGTCGCCGAAGGAGGAGTACTGGGCAGCGCGCATGGGGGATGTTCCGCGGAAAGTGGAGGTTGTATCGAAGTGGGGATGCGTGCGGCGTCGACAAGGCGGCGCAGACGCAACACGGCATCCTGCGACGGTTCGTCGCGGAGGGCGCTATTTACTGCATCTTGTGTTGACGATATCCATCATCCCCACTATGTTGGGGCCGTCACTCCCGGTCAGCCGCCGCCGCCGGACGATGCAAGACACGTCCCGCGGCCCGCCCCTGAAGGCTTGCCGTGTCGACGCGGCCGCCCTCGTGCGGACTCAGGTCGCCCCCACGGCCCGGATACCGGCCGCAGGCGCAGGCACTTGCCGACGATCTGGTGTTCCCGCGCTTTGGCATCCCACCCAATCGCCCCGTGCGCCGGTATCGCGTGCAGGGCCGCCATGGCATCGGCGCAATCGTGCGTGCGAGCCTGGAGACGCAGGACCATGACTGAATACACCTACCGCGCGGCCGATCCGGCCGGCGCCGGCGACGCCCTGCGCGCCGGTGGCGAGCGCGTGCCGACCTGGATCACCAAGGAGGCCGGCAACCGACGCCTGCCGTTCGACGCCGGGCGCCTGCAGCGCAGCATCGACGCCATCCATGCCGAGTTCCCGCAGCTGGACGTAGCCGACTACCGCCGCGTGGTACAGGCGATGGTTGAGCGCAAGCCCAGCATCAGTGCCGACGACCTGGTGGACCTGCTGATCCGCGAGGCGGAATCCCGTGTGGACCTGGTCGCGCCGGACTGGGAGCGGTTCGCCGCCCGCATCTACCTGCGCCGCCTCTACAAGCGCGCCAGCCGCAACCGCTTCTACGATGTCAGCCTGAAGTACGGCTCGTACGTAGGCCTGCAGGAGAGCCTGGCCGACCGTGGCGTCTACAGCAATGACATCCTGCGCTGCTACTCCAAGGAGGAGCTGCAGCAGGCCGGAGAGATGATCGATCCCGACCGCGACCGTCTGTTCGCGTACAACGGCCTGTACCTGCTGGCGACGCGCTACCTGGCCAGCGACCGCAGCCGCGAGGTGTACGAGTTGCCGCAGGAGCGCTGGCTGACCATCGCCCTGTACCTGATGCAGGAGGAGAAGCCGCGTGAGCGGCGGATGCAGCTGGTCGGCGAGGCCTACTGGGCGCTGTCGAACCTGTACATGACGGTGGCCACGCCGACGCTGGCCAACGCCGGCAAGGTCGGTGGACAGCTGTCCAGCTGCTTCATCGATACAGTGGACGACAGCCTGCAGGGCATCTATGACTCCAATACGGACATTGCCCGGGTTTCCAAGCACGGCGGGGGTGTCGGCGCCTACCTGGGCTACGTGCGCAGCAGCGGTGCACCGATCCGGGGTGTGCCCAACTCGTCCGGCGGCGTAGTGCCCTGGATCAAGCAGCTCAACAACACCGCGGTATCGGTCGATCAGCTCGGCCAGCGCAAAGGCGCGGTGGCGGTATACCTGGACATCTGGCACCGCGACATCGAGGCCTTCCTCGATCTGCGCCTGAACAACGGCGACCAGCGCCTGCGCGCGCATGATGTGTTCACGTCGGTCTGCGTCCCCGATCTGTTCATGGAGGCGGTCGAGCGTCGGGCCGACTGGTACCTGTTCGACCCGCATGAGGTAAAGCAGGCCAAGGGCTGGTACCTGCAGGACTTCTACGATGAGACGCGCGGTGCGGGCAGCTTCCGCGACCGCTACGCGGAGCTGGTGGCCGACGAGCGCATCAGCCGGCGCACCGTGCGCGCGATCGATCTGTTCAAGCGCATCATGCTCAGCCAGCTGGAGACCGGCAATCCATTCCTGTTCTACCGCGATGAAGTCAATCGCAGGAACCCGAACAAGCATGCGGGCATGGTCTATTCCAGCAACCTGTGCACGGAGATCCTGCAGAACATGAGCCCGACGCGGATGATCCAGGAGATCGTCAGCGGCGACCAGATCGTCACCACCCGCCGCGCCGGCGATTTCGTGGTGTGCAACCTGTCCTCGATCAATCTCGGACGGGCGGTCACCGCGCCGGACGATCTGCTGGCGAAGGACGTGCTGGAACGGTTGATCCCGATCCAGGTGCGCATGCTGGACAACGTGATCGATCTCAATGCCTTGCCGGTGCCGCAGGCCACGATCACCAACCGCAAGTACCGGGCCATCGGCCTGGGCACGTTCGGCTGGCATCACCTGCTGGCGCAGCAGGCGATCCCGTGGGAATCGCCGGAGGCCGAGGCGCTGGCCGACCGCCTGTACGAACGCATCAACTTCCTGACCATCCAGGCCAGTGCCGAACTGGCGAAAGAGAAGGGCCAGTATCCGATGTTCGCCGGCAGCGACTGGCACACCGGCCGCTACTTCAGCGACCGCGATTACCGTGATGCGGCCTGGCAGGGCCTGGCGCGTGAGGTGGCCCGCCATGGTCTGCGCAATGGCTGGCTGCTGGCGGTCGCGCCGAACATGAGCACCGCCCAGATCGCCGGTTCCACGGCCTCGATCGATCCCATCTACAGCGCGTTCTACTACGAGGAGAAGAAGGACTTCCGGCGACCGGTCGCAGCCCCCGGGCTGTCGCTGGAAACCTGGCCTTACTACGAGAAGGGTGCCTACAAGGTGGACCAGTTCGCCAGCGTCCGGCAGAACGCCCGGCGCCAGCGCCATGTGGACCAGTCGATCAGCTTCAACCTGTATGTGCCCAGCACCATCCGTGCGAGCACGTTGCTGGAGCTGCACCTGAGCGCATGGCGCGCGGGACTGAAGACCACCTACTACGTGCGCTCCAACGACATCGACATCAGCGAATGCGAGTGGTGTTCAAGCTGATCGCTGCGCCCCAGCCGCGGTAGCGCCGGGCCATGCCCGGCGAGCGCACCGCGCGGCCACTCTACATTCCGCCGGGCATGGCCCGGCGCTACCTCTGCAGGAACGATCATGGCAACGCCGCTTGACCGCATCAAGATCCTTGAACCACGCCATCCCAACCGCAGCACCGGCATCATCAACGGCCGCACCAGCGGCATACTGAACTGGAACGACATTCCGTACCCCTCGTTCTATCGGGCGTACAAGGAACTGTCGACCAACTTCTGGATCCCCGACGAAGTGGACATGAAGCTGGACGCACGCCAGTACGGTGAACTGTCCGGACGCGAGAAGAACGCCTACGACTCGATCATCGGCCTGCTGGCCACGCTCGATTCGCCGCAGACCCGGTTCATCTACAACGTCGCCGAGTACATCACCGATCCGGCCGCGCATGCCAATGCGGCGATCATCGGCCAGCAGGAAGTGATACATAACGAAAGCTACAGCTATGTGCTGGCGTCGATCACCGATCTGCCCAACCAGAACCGGGTGTTCGAACTGGCCCGCACGCATCCGACCATCATCAGCCGCAACGCGCCGATCATGCAGGCGTACGACGACTTCATGCGCGACAAGACCGCCGAGACGCTGCTGAGGTCGCTGATCCAGTCGTCGATCCTGGAGGGCATCAACTTCTATTCCGGCTTCGCCTATTTCTACAACCTGGTGCGGCAGAACCGCATGACCGGCACCGGCAAGATCATCAGCTTCATCAACCGCGACGAGCTGGCCCATACCAAGTTCATCAGCGAGGTGATCCGCGCCATCGTCGGCGAGAATCCGGAACTGCAGACCAACGAGCTGACGGCTTACGTACACAGCGCCTTCGAGCATGCCATCACGCTGGAGACGCAATGGTCGTCGGAAGTGCTGGATGGCATCGACGGCATCGATGTGGACGAGATGGTGCGCTACGTGAAGTACCGCGCCAACAAGATGGCCGGCATGCTGGGTATCGAGCGGCTGTACAGCGATACGACCGACAATGTGATGCCGTGGATCAAGGCCTACGCCGACAACTTCACCGAAACCAAGACCGACTTCTTCGAGATGCGCAATGCAAGTTACAAGAAGACCAACGTCGACAACGGCTTCGACGATCTCTGAGCGGGGGCCGGCGCTGGGCATCCTGATCGTGGTCGCCTCGCTCAGTGGCAATACCCGGGAGCTGGGACGGCAGATCGCCGAGCGGTGTCGCGCGGCGGGTCACGCGGTGCATTGGCAGGAGGCCGACGACCTGCGCCAGCCGGCTCCGCTGGCGGCCGATGAAGCCGACCTCGTGCTGCTGGGCAGCTGGACCGACAACGCCGGGCGCACACCGGCGGAGATGAAGGCATGGGTGGCCGGCATTGCCGGGCTGGGTCAGCGGCCGCGACAGGTAGCCGTGTTCGGCACCGGTGAGACACAGTGGGGCCAGGAGTACTATTGCGGCGCCGTGCACCGCCTGATGCGCTACTTCCACAGCAGCTACCCGCCGCTGGAGATTGAACAGATGCCGCACGGCGAGCGCCACGCCGCCGCCATCGACGCCTGGACCGACGCGGTCCTGGCCCATTACCGGAGTACCACCGATGCAGATCATCGACGCCACCACGCCTGAGCAGCTCCAGCAGCTGTTGGCCGAACATCCCCGGGTCCTGGTGGATTTCCACAAGGACCAGTGCCCGGGCTGCCGGATGCTGGAGATGTCCCTGCAGCGTGTCGCCAGCAGCGGCGCGGGGCAGGGCATGACCCTGCTGCGGGTGCAGCTGGAAGTGCTGGGTGAAACCTTCTTCAGGGAGCTGGGGCTGCGGCAGACACCAACGCTTGCGCTGTTCCGTGACGGCAACGAACGCATCCGCCTGGCCGGATTCCAGTCGCCACAGCAGATCGAGGCTGCCATCGCCCTGCATCTGTAGAGCGGGGCCACGCTCGACAGCGCTGCACGCGTGCGTCGAGCATGGCCCGGTGGCGGCCCTCGGCCGTCAGGCGGCGGCAAAGGTGTCGACCAGCAGCTTCACATTCAATGCCACGATCACCAGCGCGATCAACCAGGCGATCGTACCCAGCCACCGCGGCGCCACCAGTGCGCCCATGGTCACCTTGTCGGTCACGATCCGCACCAGGGGAATGATCGCGAACGGCAGCTGCATCGACAGCACCACCTGGCTCAGCACCAGCAGCTTCACCGCGCCCTGGTCGCCGAACAGCACGATCACCACCACCACCGGAATGATCGCCAGCGCCCGGGTCAGCAGCCGCCGCAGCCAGGGCGGCAGGCGAAGGCGCAGGAAGCCCTCCATCACGATCTGCCCGGCCAGCGTCGCGGTCACCGTGGAATTCAGGCCCGATGCCAGCAGTGCCACCGCGAACAGCGTCGCCGCGGCGCCCACGCCCAGCATCGGTGCCAGCAACTGATGCGCCTGCTCGATGTCTTCCACGTCGAAGCGACCGTTGGCATGGAATACGGCCGCGGCCAGGATCAGGATGCTGGCATTGATGAACAGTGCCAGCGTCAGGGCCAGCGTGCTGTCGGTCACCGCCCAGCGCAGCGCGCTGCGGCGACCCTCGTCGGTACGCGGATACGCTCGGGTCTGCACGATGGACGAGTGGAGGTACAGGTTGTGCGGCATGACCGTGGCGCCGATGATGCCGATCGCGATGTACAGGGCGTGCGGATCGGTGACCACCTGTGCGCGTGGAATGAAGCCGCCAAGCACCGCCATGACAGGCGGCGCGGCCATCGCGATCTGGACCACGAAGCAGGCGAAGATCACCATCAGCAGCGCGATGACGAAGGCCTCCAGCGCGCGGAAGCCGCGGTTCATCAGCAGCAGCACCAGCAGCGTGTCCAGCGCGGTGATCACTGCACCCCACAGCAGCGGCAGGTCGAAGAGCAGCTTCAGTGCGATGGCGGTGCCGATCACCTCGGCCAGGTCGCAGGCGATGATGGCTGCCTCGCACAGCGCCCACAGGGCCAGGTTGACCGGCTTCGGGTAGCGCGCGCGACAGGCCTGGGCCAGGTCCAGCCCGGTGGCGATACCCAGCCGCGCCGAGAGCGCCTGCAGGATCACCGCCATCAGATTGGACACGAGGATGACCGACAGCAGCAGGTAGCCGAAGCGTGAGCCGCCGGCCAGGTCGGTGGCCCAGTTGCCAGGGTCCATGTAGCCGACCGAGATCATGTAGCCCGGGCCGAGGAACGCCAGCAGGCGGAACCACCAGTGGCCCTTGTCGGGTACCGCCACCGAGGCATTGAGCGCACCCAGGCTGGCCGGGGCAGGGGCCGAAGGGTCATCGGGCGCCAGGGTGTTCATGCGCGTAATATAGCCCCTGCTATATCCAATAGCAATGTGAAACAATCGTCTTTATCGCGTCACTGGTCCAGAATTCAGGTTCATTCCCGGACGACTTCGGCAGGACAGGCGCACGCGTGGGCAAGAGCGACGATTCGACATCGCCAAAGAATCCCCCCTTGATCGAGGCCGAGCGCCAGGTCGAGAGCTTCCGGCAGGTGCGCGAGGCGCACCGGATGGAACTGGTGGAGGACTATGTCGAGCTGATCTCGGACCTGCTGGCCGATGGCGGCGAGGCCCGCCAGGTCGACATCGCCACCCGCCTGGGGGTGGCGCAGCCGACGGTGGCGAAGATGCTGCGGCGGCTGGCCCGCGACGGCTGGGTCGTGCAGCGGCCCTATCGTGGTGTCTTCCTGACCGCCGAGGGCGAGGCGCTGGCCCATGCCAGTCGCCAGCGGCACCAGACGGTGGAGCGCTTCCTGTTGGCGCTGGGCGTGGATGCCGATACCGCCCGGCGCGATGCCGAAGGCATCGAGCATCATGTCAGCGAGCAGACGCTGGCGCTGTTCGAAGCATTCGTGCGCAAGGCCGAGGGCGGGTAGGGCCGGTGCCCGCGATCTGAAGGGTGGCGGTAGCGCCGGGCCATGCCCGGCGGCTGCATGCGCTCGGAAGGAGGGGTAGCGCCGGGCCATGCCCGGCGGCCGTGGAAGGAGCCGCAGATCACTCAAGCGGCGGGCAGCGCGCCTGTTCCTGTGCGCATGCCCCTGCCTGCCACAGCTTCAGCACAGGCTGCAGACCCTCATAGCGCCGCCCATGCCACCCCTTCGCCAGCACGCGACCTTCCGCGTCGATCAGCACCAGATTGGGCGGCGCGGGGCCGGCCAGGGCCTGCAGCACCGGCATGCGCGCGGCCCTGCGCGGGTCCAGCACCGGCCACGGCATGTCCTGGCGGCGCATGTAGCGGCGCAGCGCGGCCTCGCTCTCATCCTGGCTGACGTACACCACCTCGGTGTCCGCACCGGCCTCGCGCAGTGCGTCACGCACGCTGCGCAGGGTCGGCACGAAGGCATGGCAGGGCGCGCACCAGTCCGCACCGAAGTACAGCGCGATCAATCGCGGCGGCGGCGACCACTGCATCGGGCGCAGCGATCGCGCCTCTGGTCGCATCAGCGACGCCGAGACCTGCGCGTGCAGATTCTCTGCCGCGACCGGCGCGGCCAGCAGCGCGCTGCCGGCGCACAGCAGAACGCGCAGTGCTTCAGAACGCATAGCGCAGGCTGACATACCACGAGCGCGCGAAGCGGGGCCCGTAGACGTAGTCGCTGTCGCGCAGCGCGCCGGCTTCAAGATCCTTCTGCCGCTGATCGAACACGTTCTTGACTCCGGCTGCCACGGACACCTCCTGTTCGGCGCCCACCCCCAGGTGGCGATGCCAGCGGGCACCCAGGTCGGTCACCCAGAAGGCACGGGTGCGGTGCAGTTCACCCAGCCGGTTGTTCAGCACCGGCATTGAACCGGTGTGGCGCAGCGCGATGAAGGTCTCCCACGGTTCCGAAGGCAACCAGCCGAGCTGGGCCAGCCCGGTCCAGCGAGGGGTCTTGAGGTAGTCGCGGCTGTCGATCACGGTGTCGCCGCCCTCGCCGGTGTCATCGAAGATGCGCTGGGGTTCGCGGAAGCGCGAGCGGTACCACGATGCGCCCGCGGTAAGACGCCATTGCGGCGAGGGTTGCCAGCCCAGATTGGTTTCCATGCCCAGTACGTCCGAGCCCGAGGCGTTGTAGCGCAGCTGGCCGAGCTGGCCGTCGGCGCCGCGCAGGATCTCGCCCAGCGCAAAGGTGTCACGGATGCGCGCGTAGGAGGCGGTGGCGTCCCACGTCCACACGGGCTCGGCCGGATCCGAACGCCAGTCGAAGCCGAGCAGGGTGGTCAGCGCACGTTCCTCCCTCAGGCTCTCGGCATTGCGCACGCGCACCTGCTCGCCACCGAGCGTGTCCACATGCACATCCTCGACGAAGATTTCCGGTGCGCGGAATCCGCTGGCAATGCCCGCCCGCCACTTCAGGTTCTCCGTGGCCTGCCAGGCCAAGGCGACACGCGGTGAGAGCACCGCGTTGTCCAGTTCGGAAGTCTTGTCCACGCGCGCGCCGATCACCAGGTCGATGTCCTCGCGCAGGCTCCATTCGTCCTGCACGAAGGCGCCCAGGTTGTGGAAGCTGGCGTCCTCCAGCACGGCCAGGCGCTGGCCGTCACCGGTCCGGTTGTCGTCGCGCAGGCGCTCGTGCTTGTACTGCACGCCGAACGCCAGGGCATGCGCGCCCAGCCGCCAGTTCAACTGGCTGTCGAGGTAATGCAGCGGATTGTGCGTGCGTCCGTATTGCCGCCAGGAGCGCGAGGCGGCGCTGCCGGCCACGGTGGGGTCCAGCTCGGAGGGATCGTATCCGGCTGCCGACGGGTCGGTGACCACATCGCCGAGACCGCCATAGAAGCTGTCGCGATCGATGTCGGCGAAGGCATAGGCGAGGCGGAAGTCGATGTCCGGGCTTACTTCCTGGTCCCAGGACACGCTGCCACGCCGGTACGTGGTGTCGAGCGATTCTGCGATGTTGGCCAGATACTCCGGCTGGTCAAGGCGGTTGCCGCCGCGCCGGGTTTCATCGGTGACCTGCACGTCCACGCGCAGCCGTGTTCCCGGTGTGGGCGCATACCACGCCTGCAGTCCACCGACCTTGAGATCCTTGCGCGTGATCTCGGTGTAGTCATCACCGTTGTAGTCGATGCCACTGTTCCAGTTGCGCTGGGCGATCACCGACAGCCCGGCATCGACCTGCGCGGCGACCAGATCCAGCCGGACATCTGCATTCTTCTGCGGCGTGCCACGCAGCACATCCACGCCGGCCTGCACATGGCCACCACTGCGCGAGGGCAGCGGCGGAACCAGGTTGATCACGCCGGCCACCGCGCCGGGTCCATACAGCGCCGAGCCACCGCCCTTGACCACTTCGATGCGATCGACGAAGCCGGCGGGAATCTGCTCCAGGCCGTACACGCTGCCCAGCGTGGACAGCAGCGGGATGCCGTCGAACAGCAGCTGGTTGTAGGCACCCGGCAGGCCCAGCAGCTGCACTTCGCTGGTGTTGCAGTTCTGGCAGTTGCTTTCCACGCGCAGGCCATTGATCAGTTCGACCGCACGGGAGAAATCGGTGGCCGCACGCAGCGCGATGTCCTCCCTGCGCAGCACTTCGGTACGGATCGGCACATCGGCAAGCAGGCGCTCGCTGCGCGTGGCGGTACTGACCTTGACCTGCACCCGGTCCAGCTGCGTGGGCGAGGGCGTGCCGGCTAGTACCGGGGTCGACAGGGCAAAGAAGATGGCGGTGGCCAGCGGAAGGTGGCACGGCGGCACGGCGTGGGGCATGGAGGCGTCGTCCTTGGGGAAGAGAGCGGCGAGGGCGACCTGGCTGGTGTACATGAAAGCAAATGCTCATAGATATAGCAATTGCTATATCAAGCGCGACGCTGCTTTCATGGGCACGGCACAGGGCGCCTCATCAGGAATGACGGTGTTATAACATTACAATAGACGACGTCACCCCTGCCGGATGTCATATCCGGCAGGGGTGTTCAGGCGCGTGTTCCGGGCGGGACGCCGGGTGTCACCAGGCGGCGCGCAGGCCGACCTGTGCACCGTGGTTGCGATAGCCGCTGTCGCCGCGCTGCACGCGCAGGTCGCCCCAGGCACTCCAGCGTTGCCCCAGCTGCAGCTGCGCGCCCGCCTGCATTTCGTAGCGGCTGTCGGGCGTCTTCGCGCTCAACAGCTCTTCGTTGAAGCGCATCGAGGGATCTCGCTGGCCGCGCAGCCAGTTGACCGCCAGGAAGGGTTGTACGCGATTGCCGCGCAGGGTGCTCTGTCCAAACAGACGCACACCCAGCCGACTGTTCAGCCCGATGCTGCGGCCATCCTCGACCCGCGTTCCGTTGTCTTCAACCAGGCTGTCACTGTCGTAGTCGGTCCAGGTCAGCTGTGCCTGCGGCTGCAGGTACAGAGTGCTGGCCTCGCGGGTGCGGATCGCCCAGGCGTAGCCGAGCTCCAGCGACGCGCTGCGGACGTCCGCATCGTAGGTTTCCGCCGCAATGCCCTCGCCCTGCACATCATTGTCGAAGCGGGCAGCCTGCACCCAGCCGTCCACGTACAGACCGCCGCTGCTCTGTGCATCCTGTACCCAGCCCAGGTACACGCCTGCCGATTTGCCCTTGATCCTGCCGCGGGTGCCATAGCCGGACAGCATGGAGACCGCGCGGGTGGTGGCGTCGCCGGTGCCGAGCATCACGCCCACCTGGCCGCGCCCGTCGCTCCAGCGCCACAGATCGCTGCCCAGCTGCAGGACGTTGAGATGCGTGCGAGCATCGACCTGGCCGGCAATGCTGGCCTGGATCTGATCGCGGCCACCACGCACCCAGGTTCCCGGGCGCGCGCGGTCGAAGCCGGGCTCGCCGCGATCGTGACGACGTACCTGGAACATCTGCTCGGCTGCGATCTGGTTGGCCAGATAGGCGCCGGGCTCCGGGCGCAGCACGGGTTCGGGATCGGGGTCAGGATCGGGAGGAGGAATCACCGGATCCTCCGGATCGCACTCCGGCAGGGAAGGATTGATATCGCATGGATTGCCCGTGTAGGCCGAGGTCAGGTACCAGTTGCCGTTGGCCGTCGTGGCCGAGCCTTTGTGCAGGAAGTACTCGTACATGCCGCCGATGGCGCGGCCCTGCAGCGCGAAGCTGCCGTTGCTGGCGCCATCGACCTGGACCAGCAGGATGCCGTCGACCGTCTGCGCGCCAGCGCCCGCGATGTTGTTGACAATGACGTTGGTGGCGCCGCTGGTGGCGCCGGTCACATGCAGGCGCGAACTGGCGGCGGCGTCGCCGGCCAGCACGGTGTTGAAATGCAGGGTGCCGCCGTTGCCGGTGTAATCGCCATTGACGGTCAACTGCGGATACGCCGCCTGACCCTCCGCGCCGAGCAGGATGTGGCTGTCCGCGCCGAGGGTGAGGTTGCCGGTGCTGCTGTCGCCGGACAGCGTCCAGCGTCCGCCCTGGTCGACGATCACCTCGGCCGGGCCGGTGATCTGTCCGGTCAGCACCAGCCCATCGAGGAAGCGCAGGGTCGTGCTGGCGGTATCGGCGATGACGAAGTTGCCGTTGAGGGTGGACGTGCGAGCCGTGAAGTCCAGTGCCATGTCGGGATCGACGTCAACCAGATTGCCGTTGCCACCGATGAGCGTTGCGCCGTTCTGGACGGTGAGGCGTGCCAGATCGGGAGCACGGCCAAGCTCCATTCTCACCTTGACGGCGGGACCGGTGGTGCCCTCCACGCGTGATCCATCCACCAGTACGTGCCAGTCCGCAGGGTCCGCATAGGGGGGTTGGTTCACTCTGGAATTTCCCAGTAGCAGGCCGATGTCGCTGCCGATGGCGGCGGAGCCATCACGCAGCTCGATCGAGCCGGCCAGGCTGCGCATGCCGATGGCTCCGGAGAAGGTCGAGCGCTCGGCAACGATGGTGCCGCCCCCACTGGCCTGAGCACCAATGGCGGCACCCGATACCTTGCTGTCGATGAACTGGGCGAGGCTGAGAGGCTGCGGGGTGGCGGTAACCAGCGCGCCGGTTGAAAAGCCGAAGCCGCTGGCATTCGTGTTGACGATCTCCGACCTGAGGAAGCGGCCCTGCGAGTTGGTCATCGATGCTCCCGCTCCCGACGCATTGCTGGCAATGGTCGTGTCCGTCGCATTGACGACGCCCCCCTCGCTGGTAACCACGCGACCCACACTGACGCCATCGAGGTTCAATGTTCCGCGGACGGAAAAATCACGGCCCTCATAGGGGCTTCCCGGATCCACCGTCAGCGTGGTGCCGGCCGGGACAAAAACTGACTGGGCATGACCTGTCTGCGGCACGCCGACGCAGGCCGCCAGGGCCAGCGCAAGGGGAGCGACCTGCGCGGGCAGGGCGCGTGAAGCGGACTTCATCGTGTACATGGGATCTCTCCAATGCGTTGGATGGGGCCCGTCCCCACAGGCCAAAGGCAACACTCTGCGGGGCGACAGCCTGCAGAGCCATGCAACTTTTCCAGAACCTGCGGCGGCGTCCATCCAGCTGTGGAGGGCCTATTCAGCTGCGGAACTCGCGCATGCTGGATAGTCCTGCTGAAGTGAAAACGGCATGAAGCCCCTGTCGAAGCGAGGCGAACCCCATTTCACCGATCTAAATCGTGACGCAAATCACAGATGACCGAGGGGGCGACGTCTCGAAATACTGCATTGCAGCATTCCGGCGCAAAGCGGCAACGGTCTGGAGCCTGGCGATCAGCCGCGGCGGAAGGCGGCCGGGGTGCGGGCGCCGACGATGATCATGCGGATCATCGTGGAGATCTGTTCGACCAGTTCCGGATCCTTCTCCGGCGGCAGGTCCATCGCGGTGGCACCCATCGCGAACACCAGACGGGTGATCGCCTTGGCCACCAGTTCCGGTGCATGCAGCACGGCGCCGTCGAGGGCCGCCAGGCGCACCAGGTCGTGCTGCAGCTCTTCCTCGAAGTAGTGCAGCTCGCGCTCGACGGCGTGCTTGAAGTCATCCGAACCGACTGCGCCTTCGCGCAGCAGGACGTGCAGCAGCTTGTCGTCTGCGCGCAGCTGCTCCATGAAGGTCTCCACTGATACCCGCACCACGCTGGTGGCGGAGGAGGTCGCGCGCTGCCGCGCCTCGCCGATGATGGTGCGTAGCGAGCGGCCGGCCACATCGATGAGGGCCACGGCGAGTTCGTCCATGTCGCGGAACTGCCGGTAGAAGCTGTTCGGCGCGATGCCTGCCTCACGCGCGACCTCGCGCAGGCTGAGGGTGGACAGGCTGCGGTGCGGGCCGATCAGCTTCAGGGCTGCGGCCAGCAGATCTTCGCGGCTCACCGTACGGCGGGCCGGGCTCTGCGCATCTTCGGGTATCGACAGGACGGTGGCAGCGGCCATGAGGGTTCCGGTGGGGCAAGGCTGAATCATACCCAATCCGGTTCAATATACACGTGTATACACAGGTGTATGTGCGCCCGTATAGTGGCTGCCATGAGCGCTGTCGTCCGTCCGTCCCCGTTTTCCCTGCACCGCTGGCTGTCGCCCACGCTGTTCGATTTCTGGGCCGGCCAGATCAATCCGTTGTGGACGCTGCGCGAGCCCTTGGCACGCCTGGTCCGACGCGAACCAGCGGGCGAGGGCGCGGCCACCCTGATCCTGCGCTGCAACCGGCACTGGGCCGGCATGCGCGCCGGCCAGCACGTCACCCTCGGCGTCGAGCTTGAGGGGCGGGTATGGCAGCGCAGCTACAGCCCGACCCCGCTGAGTGGCCGCGAACTGGCCATTACCGTCAAAGCCGTGGAAGGGGGGCGGGTCAGCCAGCACCTGGTGAACCAGGCGCGGCCCGGTGACCTGTTCCGCATCGATGCCGCCTTCGGTGACTTCCATATGCCGGCCGCCGCGCCGGTGTTGCTGCTGGCGGCGGGCAGCGGCATCACGCCGATGCGCAGCCTGCTGCGCGAGGCCTGCCAGCGACCGCTGGGCGCGCCGGTGGACCTGTTCTACTGGGAACGCACAGCGGCCGCCATCCAGTTCCGTGACGAACTGCATACGCTGGCGACAGCGACGCCGGGCCTGCGCGTGCACCTGCTGACCACCCGGGAGGGCGAGGTGCCGGCCGCGCGCATCGATACCCACGCCCTGCAGATTCCCGGCGATGACACGCCGCTGGCACAGCGCCATGTACTGGCCTGTGGCCCGGACGGCTTCGTTGCCGCCGCGCGCCGCCGCCTTGCGCATCAGGTGGCCGGTTTCCAGGCGGAAGCCTTCACGCCGCCCGCGCCGCTGCTGGATGCCGACGGCGAAGGCGAGGTGTCGCTGACCCTGGCACGCAGTGGGCGCCAGCTGCGCGTGCCGCGCGGCCGCTCCCTGCTGGAGAGCCTGGAAGCGCAGGGCATCAAGCCCCGGCACGGCTGCCGCATGGGCATCTGCAACAGCTGCAGCTGTGAACGCGTCAGTGGCGGTACCCGCCATCTGCGCACCGGCGATACGCATTCCGAAGCGGCACAGCCCGTACGGATCTGCGTGAGTGCGCCGACCACCGACCTGACCCTGGATCTCTGAGGAACCGTTGCCATGACCCGCGCTACCGACCGTGCCCTGAGTCCTGCCGAAATGAACGCCTTCGGCCAGGAACTCGACGCGATCCGCGATCGTGTGATCGGCAGTCTCGGCGCGTCCGATACGCGCTATATCCGGCGCGTGGCCGCGGCCGTGCGCTGGTTCGGCTTCGGCGGCCGCAGCCTGCTGTTCCTGGCGGCGTTCTCGCCGCTGCTGTGGGCACCGCTGCTGTGGCCGGCCGCCATCGCCGGCACGCTCATGCTGGCGCTGTCGAAGATCCTGGAGAACATGGAGCTGGGCCACAACGTGATGCACGGCCAGTTCGACTGGACCGGCGACCCGAAGTTGAACGGCAACACCTACGAGTGGGACATCGTTGCCACCGCCGACAACTGGCGCAAGACCCACAACTTCCGCCACCACACCTATACCAACGTGCGCGGCATGGACGATGACATCGGCTACGGCCTGCTGCGCATCTTCCCGGAACAGCGCTGGAAGCCGTTCTATCTGCTGCAGCCGATCATCGCACCGATCTTCGCGCTGCTGTTCCAGTGGGGCGTGGCCGCCCAGGACCTGCGCCTGGGGCGCTGGCTGAAGGGCCGCATCAGCAGCCGCGCGATGTGGCTGCAGACCCGTCCGGTGGCGCGCAAGATGCTGCGCCAGGTGCTGAAGGATTACGTGCTGTTCCCGCTGCTGGCCGGCCCGTTCTTCCTGACCGTGATGCTGGGCAACCTGGTCGCCAACGGCCTTCGCAACATCTGGACCTACGTGATCATCTTCTGCGGCCACTTCACCGCTGAATCGGAGACGTTCCCCAAGGAGTGCCTGCGCAACGAATCGCGTGGCCACTGGTACCTGCGCCAGCTGCGTGGCTCGTCGAACATCAGCGGTGGCTTCCTGATCAACGTGCTGTCGGGCAACCTCAGCCACCAGATCGAACATCACTTCTATCCGGATCTGCCGGCCAACCGCTATGCGGCCATCGCCAAGGAAGTGAAGGAGATCTGCCTTCGCTACGGTCAGCACTACAACAACGGTTCGCTGCCGCGGCAGTTCGGCCAGGTGGTGTGGCGCATCCTGCGGCATGCCTTCCCGAGCAAGCCGCGCCGCCTGCCGATGCCGGACATCATGCCGGCGCCGGCACCGGCCAACGCGGGCTGATCGATACGGCCCGCCCGTGTGGCCGGCTCAGCCTGCGCCCTCCTGCGGCGCAGGCTGTTCGCGCTGCAGCCGGCGCAGAAACACCTGCATTTCCCTGCGAGCCTGCTGGTCGCCCTGGTGGCTGGCCACGCTGAGGCCCCGTTGCCATGCCTCGCGCGCTGCCTGCGGCTGGCCACCCGCAAGCCAGGCCTTGCCCAGCAGTTTCCACGCCGCCGAGTACTGCGGATCGAGTGCCACGCAGCGGCCCAGATGGGTCGCCGCGCGCGCCGGATTGCCCGCGTCGAGCCAACCCTTGCCCAGCCCGAAGCGCAGCAGCGCGCTGTCGTGGCCGTTGGCGAGCAGTTTCTCCAGCGCCTCGATGGTCATGTCCGCACCTCCTGCAGGGTGTCCAGCGGCCCCGGCAGGAAGCGGCCACGGTGGAACATCAGCGGTGCACCGCCGGTTTCGTTGACCTCGATGAGGCGGCCGGCCAGCAGCAGGTGATCACCCACCGGCCATTGCGCATGACGGGTACAGGTCAGGTGCGCGACCGCGCCGGCGATACGCGGCGGCGCGTCGTCTTCGTCTGGAAGCAGGGGTACGTCGTCGAAACGATTGCGCACCTGGGGATCGGCGAACGTGCGCGCCAGTGCTTCCTGGTCCGCGCCCAGCACGCTGATCGCGAAGCGCGTGGCGCGCTGGAAGGCCTGCAGGCTCTGTGCGTGCAGGGCCAGGTTCCACAGTACCAGCGGCGGCTGCAGCGACACCGGCACGAAGGAATTGATGGTCAGGCCCAGCGGTGTGCCCCGTGCGTCGCGGGTGCAGACGATGGCCACGCCGGTAGGGAAGTGGCCGAGCAGCTGCCGCAATGCACGCGGCGGCAGACTGACCGAGGGTACCGGAGCCGGGGCGGGGAAGACCCCTGCCCACGGCCCGGCGTAATGGGGAGTGCCGGCGCTCATGCGCCGCCCACCTGGCGGTAGCGGCGACCGACTTCGGCCCAGTCGATGATGTTGAAGAACGCCCCGATGTAGTCCGGACGGCGGTTCTGGTAATGCAGGTAATACGCGTGCTCCCACACATCCAGGCCGAGGATCGGCGTGTTGCCGGACAGGCCGGCCGCCGCGCCCATCAGCGGGCTGTCCTGGTTGGCGCTGCTTTCAACCCGCAGGCGGCCATCGCGATCACTGGTCAGCCAGGCCCAGCCGCTGCCGAAGCGGGTCAGCGCCGCCTTGCTGAAGGCATCCTTGAAGGCATCGAAGCCGCCGAGGTCACGGTCGATGGCCGCCGCCAGCACCTCATCGGGCGTGCCGCCGCGTGCGCTGAGCACGGTCCAGAACAGGCTGTGGTTGGCGTGGCCGCCACCGTTGTTCCGGACTGCGCTGCGCTGGGCCTCCGGCACGGCATCGAGGCTGGCGATCAGCGCCTCGACCGGCTGTTCGGCGAGGCCGGCCTGCTCGACCGCGGCATTGAGGTTGTTGACGTAGGTCTGGTGGTGCCTGCTGTGGTGGATCTCCATCGTCCGCGCATCGAAATGCGGTTCGAGGGCATCGTAGGCATAGGGGAGCGGGGGAAGCGAGTACGACATTGAAGCAGTCTCCGTAGCGAAGGCCAGCGGGCTGGCCGTGGGGAGACTGTTATCGCACCTCAACATTGGTTGAGGTCAACCCGCCTGCGCCATCATCCACTCAACCCAGCCAATCCCTGCACGCCCCATCCACCTGATTGCCGCACGCCTGCTGCATCCGCTGCTGCAGCCGCGCCAGCGTCTGCGCCCCCTGGTGCTTGCCACTCCATGCCTTCAGCTGCCCGGCCAGGCGTTCGAAGCGCTGGCGGGTGCGCTGGTGGTAGCCCGACGGCTGCGCCTCCAGTTCGGCGATCAGCGAGGCGGTCGCCTGCTCGATGCGCGGTGCATCGTCCGGCGCCAGCTTCAGCAGGCCTTCCACATACAGCACACCCCACTGCACGCGGGTCGCCGGGCCTTGCGCACCATCGTAGGCCCGCTTCAGCCACTCCAGCGCACCGGCAGTGTCGCCGCGCTGCTCGGCCAGTTCGGCCAGCTCAGGCATGTAGTAGTACGGCTGCTCGCTGCGCTTCAGCTCGGCCAGCAGCAGCGACTCCGCGCCGGCGTCGTCGCCGACCTGGCGCAGTGCGTAGACCGCGCTGCTGATCGTGGCCTGGCGTGCATGCGCATCGGTGGCGGCGGCATCGGCGGCGGCCACGCGCTGCTTGACCCGATCAACCAGAGCAGCGGGCAGTGCGCCCTTGGGCTGTTGCTGGCGGGCCAGCGACACTTCGGTCAGCGCACGCGACAACGCGTCGTCGGCGCGGTCGCCACGCTCGGCGTCTGCGCGCTCCAGTGCGACCAGCAGCTGCTGCCCCAGGGTGTTGCTGGTGGCCGGCCCGGTACTGGCCTGCTTGACCAACTGTACGCCCGCATAGCCCAGCAGCTCGCGGTTGCGTCGCACCTCCGCGGGGTGCGCCAGCACAGCCTGCAGCAGCTCGCGCACTTCGGTGGGCGAGGCATCGGGCTTTTCGGCTGTTGCCAAGGCAAGCAGAGCAAAACGGCGCTGCAGCGCGGCCTCCGGTGCGGCCTTGGACAGCTGGCGCAGCACGTCCTGGCTGTTGCGTTCGCCGGCCAGGCGGTTGGCGTCGACTTCCCAACCGTAGTCGCCCAACACCTGCCAGTCTTCGGCGGCCAGTTGCTCCGGCGTCGTCAATGCGGTGGCCAGGGTGGCGGCAACGGCACTGCGGCGGCCTGCGGCCACGGTCAGTGCCCGGGTCAGTTCGGCGGCATCGTTGCCGCCGGCCACGCGGGTGATTTCGTTGCGCTGTGGGTCCAGCACGATCAGGGTCGGATAGCCGCGCACGCCGAAGCGCTCGCCCCAGGCCTGCGCACCTTCCTCGTCGCCATCCAGGTAGACGGGAACGAATTTGCTGGTCAGCGCGATGAAGGCCGGGTCCTTGAACAGACCCGCCTTGAGCTGGTTGCACGGTGGGCACCAGACCGCACCCCAGTACAGCAGCACCGGCTTGCCGCTGTCAGCGGCTTCGGCGAAGGCGTCGTCGACGTCGCCCTGGCGCCAGGCGATGGCGGACGCCGGTGCGGGGGCCTCGGCGGAGTTGGCGGTGGAAACCGGGGCCGGGGTGCAGGCGCTCAGCGCCGAAGCCAGCAGCAACACGGAAAGCGCAACGCGCATCGGCAGCATCTCAAAGGGCAGGGTGACAGGCCATTGTAGGAATGACGGCAGAGGCTGCTGATTCAGTTTGCTCATGAGGGGTGCGCTGCAGGGCATGACGTCCGCCGCCCGCACCCTCTGCCGATACACCACCCCATTGAACCCACCGGCTTGGCACGCACCTGCGGCAGCACCGTTGCCGCAGGGCTCCACGCTAAGCTGGCAGCATGAGCGATTTCAATTCTGCCTACGCTGCGCTGTTTGCAGAACAGGGCCTGAGCCTGGGACTGATGACGCCGGTGGCGGCGCACGGGTTGGCCGATCCGCATGAGGCGCGGCGTATCGCCCGGTTGGCCGATGACCTCGGCTTTGCCGCGCTGTGGACGCGCGACGTGCCCTTGATGGTGCCGCAGGGACCGGAGGCGACCGCGAGCGCGCTGGATGATCCCTTCCTGTGGCTGGGCATGCTGGCCGCCGCGACAGAGCGCATCGTGGTTGGCAGTGCGGCCATCGTGCTGCCATTGCGCCAGCCGCTGCAGGTGGCGAAGTCGGCCTTGAGCCTGGACCGCATCAGCGGCGGGCGTTTCGTGCTGGGCCTGGGTTCGGGTGACCGCCCGGAGGAATTCGCCGCGTTCGGCGAGGATCTGGAGGGCAGGGCCGCGACGTTCCGTGAGCGCTGGTCGTTGCTGCGGGCGGCGCTGTCGCCGCAGGCACACGAGCGGGCCGCCGTGCTGCAGGTGACCGGAGGCTTCGACGTGCTGCCTGCGCCGGCCGCGCGCATTCCGATGCTGGTGGTGGGTACCGCCAGGCAGAGCCTGCAGTGGATCGCCCGGGAGTCTGAAGGATGGGCCACCTATCACCGCGATGAGGCTGCCCAGGAGGGACGCATCGGTCTGTGGCAGCAGGCGTTGGCGCAACAGGGCGCGGCGGGCAGACCGTTCGTGCAGTCGATGCTGCTGGACCTGCAGGCGGACCCGCAGGCACCCGCCGAGCCGTTGCCGCTTGGCCTGAAGGTCGGCCGCGATGGCCTGCGTGACTATCTGCTGCGCGTGCATGGGCAGGGCGTGGCGCATGTGATGTTCAATCTGGTCGACAACGGCCGGCCGGTGGAGGCCGTGCTGCGCGAGATCGGGGAGCGGGTGCTGCCGCATATCCCCCGGTAGCTGTGCTGCGCCCGCCGGGCATGGCCCGGCGCTACCGATGTGCGTTCATCTCCGATCCGCCGGGCATGGCCCGGCGCTACCGACGTGTGGGCATCTCCGATGCGGCGAGTGTGACCTGACGGTGTCCTGAACGTTCGCATCTGCGTATCATTCGCATCTTCTGTCCCTGCAGGAGCCCGATGTGACCCCAGGCAACCCCATGCACCCCGTCGGACGGCTGTTCGCCGTGGTTGCCTTCATCGAGGCCATCACCTGGGCCGGCCTGCTGGTGGGCATGTGGCTGAAGTACGGCCCGCAGGCCAACGTCGCCCTGGTCAAGCTGTTCGGGCCGCTGCATGGCGTGGCGTTCCTGGTGTACATGGCCGTGACCCTGTTCTCCGCAGTGCGCCTGCGCTGGCCATGGTGGGCCAGCGCGCTGGCCCTGCTTGCTGCTGTCCCGCCGCTGGTCACGCTGCCGCTGGAGTGGTGGTTCCGCCGTCGCGGCCTGCTGTCGCCGCGTGTGACGCGCTGACACGGCTGTTGCGGGTCCATTCAATTGAATGGGTATCAAATGCAAATACGAGCCGTTATCATTTAAGGATGGTGCCGCTGCGTGACGTGGCGGCATCGGGCGGAGCGTCGTGCTGGCGTTCTGCCGTCCTTCCCTGTCACGGCTGGTGTTCCATGCACGCACGTCCCGTCGTTCCCGGTTTGCCGGCCCTGGTGTTGGCGGCCCTGATCGGCACCATGGCCATGATGTCTTTCGTCGCCGTGATCGGCCCGGTGGTCCGGCTGTTGGGCCTGTCCGAATGGCACGCGGGCCTGTCGGTGACGGCCGCCGGCGTGCTGTGGATGCTGGCGGCTCGCCGCTGGGGCCAACTCAGCGACCGCATCGGTCGCAAGCGCGTGCTGCTGCTGGCGATGGGCGCGTACACCGGCGTCTACCTCGCGCTCGCCATGTTCATCGATGTGGCCCTGGAGGTCACGCCGCCGGTGGTTGTGTCGGTGCTGGTGCTGGTGGGCGCGCGCGGGCTGATCGGGCTGTTCTATGCCGCCGTGCCACCGACGGCCGCAGCCTTGATCGCCGACCAGGCGCCGGCTGGCCAGCGCACGCAGTTTCTCGCCCGTCTGGGCAGTGCCAATGCACTGGGGATGGTGCTGGGCCCAGCGGCAGCAGGCTGGCTGGCCTACACGCATCTTTCGCTGGCGCTGTATGTGGCCGCGCTGTTGCCGCTGCTGGCGCTGGCACTGCTGGCGTGGCGTCTGCCTTCGACAGCGCCGGCAGCGGCGGCATCGTCAGCACGACGGACGCCCCTGCGCCGTCTGGACCGGCGCCTTCGGCTGCCCCAGCTGGCCGCGTTCCTTGCAATGGTGTCGGTGACCATCGCGCAGGTGACGGTCGGCTTCTTCGCGATCGATCGCCTCGGCCTGGCAGCGGCTGAAGGCGCGCGCATGGCCGGCATCGCACTGACGGCTGTGGGCGTCGGGCTGATCCTGGCGCAGGCACTGGTGATGAAGCTGGAGGTGCCACCGCGGCGCTGGATCGTGCTGGGTGCATTGATCGCCGGTATCGGCTTCGCCTCGGTCGCCGCCGTGCAGCAGTCCTGGCAGCTGCCGGCGGCCTATGCGCTGGCGGCATTCGGCATGGGCTTCGTGTTCCCGTCGTTCCAGGCGCTGGCCGCCGATGCGGTGCAGGCACACGAACAGGGTGCCGCCGCCGGAACGGTCGCTGCGGCACAGGGGCTGGGCATGGTGGTCGGGCCGATGCTCGGCACGCTGTTGTATCGGGGCGGGCCGAGCCTGCCGTATCTGCTGGTCGGTGTGCTGCTGCTGTTGCTGTGCGTGCTGGCGGCAGCGCACCGGATGAAGGAGGCGACATGAACGATTCGCTCAGGGACGATGCATGGCAGGAGACGGCGCCGTTGCCGTTGCCGGCTGCGGATGACCCCACGCTGTTCCTGCTGCAGCATGCAGGGCAGCATGTGCATGCGCGTGGCTGTCGTGCGGCGCTTGCGTCCGGTCCGCTGGTGACGCTGGCCGGGCGCGTGGCTGCGTTCTTCGCGCAGCAGCGGGGCGGGCCGGGCCTGCTGGTCGGAGCGATTCCGTTCGAACCACGTGCTCACGATGCGCTGTACCAGCCCGAACGCGTGCTGCCTGCGTTGCCGGTGCAGCCGCAGGCTGCGCCGTCGCTGGAGGGTGTCGTGCAGGCCGAACCTTCGGCGGACGACTACGCCGCAGCGGTGGATAGGGCAGTACAGGCCCTGCGTGATCCCCGACAGGACCTGCACAAGGTGGTACTGGCGCGCAGCCTGTTGGCACACACACGCCACGCCCTGACGCCCGATGTGCTGCTGGCGAGACTGGGAGCCGATCCGTCGGTAGCGACCTACGCGGTGCCGCTGCCGGTGGAGCTGGGCCAGGCCCCGGCATGGCTGGTCGGGGCGACGCCCGAGCTGCTGCTGCGCAAGCGCGGCGCGCAGGTGCTGTCGCACCCGCTGGCCGGCTCAGCCCGGCGCAGTGCGGATCCGGTGCAGGACGAGCGTGCCGCGCAGACCCTGCTGGCGTCGGCCAAGGATCACGACGAGCACCGTCATGTGGTCGAGGCCATCGTTGATGGCCTCTCTCCCTATTGCAGCCATATCGATGCGCAGGCGCGGCCGGTGCTGCATGCCACGGCCACCATGTGGCACCTGGGAACCCGCATCCATGCCACGTTGAAGGATCCACGGGTGCCGGCCGCCGCCCTGCTGGCGCAGCTGCATCCCACGCCCGCCGTATGCGGCACGCCGCAGCAGGCGGCGCTGCAGCGCATCCGCGAACTGGAGCCGGTTCCACGCGGCTTCTACGCCGGTGCCGTGGGGTGGCTGGACGCGCAGGGCGACGGCGACTGGTACGTCGCCATCCGCTGCGCACGACTGCAGGGCACGCAGCTGCGCCTGTATGCGGGCGCCGGCATCGTCGCCGGGTCGCAGCCGCAGGCCGAAGTGGCCGAAACCGCAGCGAAGTTTGCTGCCCTGTTGAACGCGTTGGGCGTCAGTGAGCCCGCGCCCCCGACCGAGCCCCTCGCATGAGCCGATTTCCTTCCCGCCTGCCATTGCGGCAGGTATGGCCCGAAGACCGGGTCGCCCACTATCGCCGGATGGGGCATTGGCGCGGGGAGACCTTCCCGGCCTTCCTGCGCGAGCGCGCCGAACGCTACGCCGATGACATCGCGGTGGTGGCAGGTGATGTCCGACTGAGCTATGCGCAGCTGTGGCACGAGGCCGGGCGCATCGGCAGCGGCCTGCTGGCGCTGGGCCTGCAGCCCGGTGAACGGGTGCTGGTGCAGCTGGGCAACAGCGCCGGCTTCATCGCCACCGTCTGCGGCCTGTTCCGCGCCGGCCTGGTACCGGTGTACGCGTTGCCCGCGCACCGCATCACCGAGCTGGTGCACTTCGCCACGAAGGCCGAGGCCAGTGCCTTTGTCACCGCCGATGTGCACGAGGGTTTCGATCATCGCGGGCTGGCACGGGCACTGCAGGCGGAGGTGCCGGCCCTGCGCCACGTGGTGATCGACGGCGATGCGGAGGAGTTCGTCGGGCTGGCGAACCTGCAGGGCGACCGCAGCCAGCTGCCGGCCGACCCGGATCCGCAGTCGGTGGCGTTCCTGCAGCTGTCAGGTGGCAGCACCGGCCTGTCCAAGCTGATTCCGCGCACGCACGACGACTACATCTATTCGTTCCGTGCCAGCAACGCGATCTGCGGGATCGACCGCGACAGCGTGTATCTGGTCGCATTGCCGGCCGCGCATAATTTTCCGATGAGCTCGCCGGGCTTCTTCGGTGCGCTGTATGCCGGTGCCCGCGTGGTGCTCAGTCCGGGGCCGGGCCCGGATGTCGCGTTCCCGCTGATTGCACGCGAGAAGGTGACCTGCTGTGGGCTGGTGCCGCCGCTGGCCCTGCTGTGGGCGCAGGCAGCGGCATCGACGAAGCACGATCTGTCCAGCCTGCGGGTGCTGCAGGTGGGCGGCGCAAAACTGGTGCCGGAGGCCGCGCGGCGCGTCATCGATGGCCTGGGCTGCACGCTGCAGCAGGTGTTCGGCATGGCCGAAGGCCTGGTGAACTACACCCGCCTCGACGATCCCGAGGAACTGGTGGTGGCCTGCCAGGGACGTCCGATCAGCCCTGACGACGAAGTCCGTGTGGTCGACGACCACGATCAGCCGGTTGCCGAGGGCGAGATCGGACATCTGTTGACCCGCGGCCCGTACACCATCCGTGGGTACCACAACGATGCCGCAGCCAACGCGCGCTCGTTCACCGACGACGGCTTCTACCGCACCGGCGACCGCGTGCAGCAGCTGCCCGGGGGATATCTGGTGGTGCAGGGGCGTGCCGGGGACCACATCAACCGTGCCGGCGAGAAGATCTCCGCCGAGGAGATCGAAGACCATCTGCTGGCCCATCCGGGTGTGTTCGATGCGGCGGTGGTGTCCATTCCCGATGAGTACCTGGGCGAGCGCAGCTGTGCCTTCGTCATCCGCCAGGGCGAGCCGATCACGGCGCCGGCACTGAAGGCCTGGATGCGCGGGCGCGGGCTGGCGGCGTTCAAGGTGCCGGACCAGGTGGTGTTCGTGGACAGCTTCGATACAACAGCGGTCGGCAAGATCAGCCGCCGCGAACTGCGTGCGCAGCTGCGTGCGCGTCATCTGCAACAGACAGGAGGAACGCGCTGATGGCGCTGCCCCGCATTGCTTCATATTCCCTGCCGACCGCCAGCGAGTTACCACAGCCGCGCGGCCCCTGGCACCCGCAGCGCGAGCGGATCGCGTTGCTGGTGCACGACATGCAACGCTACTTCCTGGCAGCGTTCGACGCGGACAGCGAGCCGCTGCGCCCCGCCGTGGACAACGTCGCGCGCCTGCTGGCGCATTGCCGGGCGCAGGGAATTCCCGTGTTCTATACCGCCCAGCATGGCGATCAGGACCGGCGCGACCGCGGCCTGCAGGCCGACCTGTGGGGGCCCGGCATGCGCCGGAGTGACGAACATGAGCCGATCATCACCGCGCTGGCCCCGCAGCCGGGCGAGCACGTACTGGTCAAGCATCGCTACAGCGCGTTCCAGCGCAGCAACCTGGAGACGCTGATGCGCGCGCGCGGGCGCGACCAGCTGCTGGTGACCGGTGTGTATGCGCATATCGGCTGCACCGCGACCGTGGTCGAAGCCTTCCAGCGTGATATCGAGGCATTCATCGCCGCGGATGCGGTCGCCGACTTCTCGCGCGCCGATCATGAGCAGGCGCTGCACTGGATCGCACGGACCTGTGGCGTACCGATGACCACCGGCCAGCTGCTGGAGACACTGTGATGGATAGGACGGGCGATGTGCTTGACCTGGAACGGATGCGCGCGGACGTGGCGCGCGTGCTCGAATGCGAGCCGGCCGACATCGGCGATGACGACAACCTGATCGATCTCGACCTGGATTCGATGCGCATGCTCGGCCTCGTTCTTGCGTGGAGCAATACTGGCCTTCCGCTGGAGTTCTCGCAGCTGGCCGAGCACACCACGCTGCGCCAGTGGTGGCAGGTGGTGCAACGGCTGCAGGCCGCACAAGGCGCATGAACGGTGCAGCGCCAGCCTCACCGGTGGCATTGACCGAGGCCCAGGCGGGGCTGTGGTATGCCCAGCGCCTGGCTCCCGACAACCCTGCATTCAACACGGCCCATGCCGTATGGATCGACGGCGCGCTGGACGTGGCGGCGTTCACGGCCGCCGCCAACCAGGCGGCGGCAGAGGCGCAGGCGCTCGCACTGCGCTTCGCGGAAGGCAGCGATGGCCAGCCGCTGCAATGGCATGAGCCGGCGCATGTACCGCTGCTGGCAGTCCATGATCTTTCCAGCGCTGCCGATCCGGTGGCCGACGCCAACGCCGCGATGCGGGCCGACCGGCTGAGCCCGGTCGATCCCACCCGCGACCGGATCAGCCAGCAGGTGCTCTACGCACTGGGAGGCCAGCGCTGGCTCTGGTACCTGCGCGTTCACCATCTCGGCACTGATGGCTATGGCATGGCACTGATCAGCGATCGTGTCTGCGCGCTGTACGCCGGGCGCGGCGGCGATGCGCTGCCGCCCCTGGCCGGTGTACTGGCCGACGATGCGGCATACCGCATCGATCCGCGTCGCGAGATGGCCGGTGCCTGGTGGCGCGACCACCTGCGGGACGCGCCGGCCGCCGCTGGTCTGGCCGGCATCGCCGCCGCCAGCGATGACGCGCTGCGCTGGGTGCAGCCGCTGGATGCCACCTTCCGTGAAGAGCTGCTGCAGGCATCAGTGCGCTGGCTGCAGCCGTGGCCGGATGTGCTGGCCGCACTTGCGGCCGAGTACCTGCGGCGGATGAGTGCGGCCGAGGAAGTGGTGCTGGGGGTGCCCTACATGGGGCGCCTGGGAAACGCGTCGGCGCGCGTGCCCGCGATGGTGATGAACGTGCTGCCGCTGCGCGTGGCCGCTGCCGAGGGCAGTGTCGAAAGCTACACCCGTGGCATCGGCCGGCAGTTGAGCCAGAGCCGCAGGCATGGCCGGTATCGCGGCGAACAGCTGCGGCGCGATCTGGGACTGGTCGGTGCGCAGCAGCGCCTGCATGGCCCGCTGGTGAACATACAGCCGTTCTACAGGCCGCTGGCCCTGCCCGGCGTGCAGGCCACGCTGCAGGTGCTGTGCACCGGGCCGGTGGAGGATCTGGTGCTGGGCTTCCGCGGTGATGGCCAGGCGCTGCTGGATCTGGAGATCGAGGCGAACCCCGCCCTGTACAGCGACGCCGACGTGCAGGCGCATGCGCAACGGCTGCTGCATTTCGTGTCGGCGGCGCTGGATGCCGACGACATTGCCAGCGTGCCACTGGCCACCGGGGCAGAAATCGCCCAGGTGGTTCACCGCTTCAACGCGACCACCCATCCATTGCCTGCAACCACACTGGTGGAACTGTTGCAGCAGGGCATGGATCGCGACCCGCAGGCAACGGCGCTGGTCTGCGGCGACGCGACGCTTGAGCATGCCGCGCTGGAGGCACGCAGCTTCGCGCTGGCGGCACAGCTGCGCGCGCTGGGGGTGGGGCCGGGCAGTGTGGTGGCGGTCGCGCTGCCGCGTTCGATGGAGCTGGTCATCGCCCTGGTGGCCGTGCTGCGTGCCGGCGCCGCCTATCTTCCGCTGGATCCTGCACATCCCGACGAGCGCCTGGCGCGCATCCTGCGCTCGGCGCGTCCGGCCTGCGTGCTGGCCGACAGCACGATGGCGCACCGGGCCGCAGGCGTGCCGGTGCTGCCGCCCGATCAATGGATGGCACAGGGGTCTGCCGCGCCCTGGCCGGACCCGGCGCCGGATGATGCGGCCTATGTGATCTACACCTCCGGCTCGACCGGCGAACCCAAGGGCGTGGTCATCGAGCATCGCGCCATCGTCAACCGCCTGTTGTGGATGCGCGAGCACTACGGCTTCGGCGCCGACGACCGCGTGCTGCAGAAGACGCCCGCCACGTTCGACGTGTCGGTCTGGGAGTTCTTCCTGCCGCTGCTGTGCGGCGCCACGCTGGTTCTCGCGGGTCCGGATGCCCATCGTGATCCCACCGAGCTGGCCCGGCTGATCCGCGCGCAGGCCATCACCACCGCCCACTTCGTCCCGTCGATGCTGGACGCCTTCCTCGCGGCGCCGGCCTCGCAGGGCCTGCAGCTGCGCCGGGTGTTCACCAGCGGCGAAGCGCTCGACGCCTCGCTCCGCGACCGCTTCCATGCCCGCATCGACGCGCAGCTGCACAACCTGTACGGGCCTACCGAAGCCGCGGTGGACGTCAGTTACTGGCCAGCCCCGGCAGGCGATCGCTCACGCCCGGTCCCGATCGGCTTCCCGGTCTGGAACACCCGCCTGTATGTGCTCGATGCACGCATGCAGCCTTTGCCGGTGGGCGTGCCGGGCGAGCTCTACCTCGGCGGCGTGCAGCTGGCACGAGGCTACCTGGGCCGCGACGATCTCACCGCCGGACGTTTCCTGGCCGATCCCTTCCTCGCGGGCGAGCGCATCTACCGCACCGGGGACGTTGCACGTTGGCGCAGCGACGGAGCGGTCGAGTATCTGGGCCGCAGCGACCATCAGGTGAAGCTGCGCGGTCTGCGCATCGAGCTGGGGGAGATCGAGGCGGCGCTGCGGGAACTGCCCGGCATGGAGCGCGTGGAAGTGCTGCTGCGCCACGACCTTCCCGGTGAGCCGCGGCTGGTCGCCTACGTGCCAGCGGCAATGGCCGACGCCGCTGCCCTGCGCGCGCACCTGGCGGCGCGCGTGCCGGACTACATGGTGCCGTCGGCGTTTGTCGGGGTCGATCACTGGCCGGTGACCACCAACGGAAAGCTGGATCGCAGCGCGCTTCCGAAACCGCCGGAGGTCGGGATGACCGGTGTCGCACCGCGCACGCCACTGGAACATGCGCTGGCCGCCTTGTTCGCACAGGCACTGGGCCGTGAGCAGGCAGTTGCGGTGGATGCGGACTTCTTCAGCCTGGGGGGCGACTCGCTTTCGGCCGTGCACCTGCTGCTGGCCATCGAACAGCGCTGGCGCTGCGAGCTGGGCCTCGGCGTTCTGTTCGCGGAGCCGACGGTGGCGGCGCTGGCCCGGCGTATCGCCGAACCCCCGATGCTGGCCGATCATGCCTTGGGCCCGGTCATCGCGTTGACCACGACCGATGGGACTGAACCCCCGCCGCTGTTCGTGCTGCACCCGGCAGGCGGCATCGCCTGGAATTACCGCGCGCTGGCGCGTGCGCTGCAACCGGCGCGGGCCGTGTACGGGCTGCAGTCGCCGGCGCTGGACGCCGCGCAGCCGCTGCCGGCCAGCATCGAGGCGATGGCCAACGAGTACGTGCAGCGTGTAGTGACCCTGCAGCCGCGCGGGCCGGTGCACCTGCTCGGCTGGTCGGTGGGGGGGATCATCGCCCAGGCGATGGCCGTGCGCCTGCACGAGATCGGTCGCAAGGTCGGCGAGCTGGTCCTGCTCGACGCCTATCCCAGTGAGTGCTGGCGGGCCGAGCCGGAGCCGGATCCGATCGCCGCACTGCGGGCGTTGCTGGCCATCGCCGGTCACGATCCGGACGCTCACCCGGAGCTGGACAGCCGCGAGCGCATTCTGGCTTTCCTGCGTCGAGGTGGCAGTGCGCTGGGCAGCCTGCCCGACGTGGTGCTGGACGGCGTGGTGCGCGCGGTCACCGGAACCAACCGGCTGATCCGCGAGCACCACCACCGTCCATTCGACGGGACCCTGGTGCATGTGCGCGCAGGGCGCGACCACCAGGCACGACCACAGCTGCAGTCGGCGCTGTGGAAGGCGCACGCGCGCACGGTGCAGGCGCTGGAACTGCCGTTCCTGCATGCCGAACTGACCGGCCGTGATGCGGTGGCGCAACTCGCGCCATGGCTGTCGGCGCGACTGCGGCATTGGGATGAACAACAGGAGATCGCAACATGCAGTTGACCGGTTTTGAGGGTCGCGTGGCGCTGGTGACCGGCGCAGCCGGGGGGATCGGCACCGCGCTGGTGAAACTGCTGGTCGCCGCCGGCTGCCAGGTGGTGGCCACCGACCGCGAGTCGCCCGCGATCGTGGGCGAGCGCGTGCATGCGTATGCGCTGGATGTCAGCGACAGCGCAGCGGTCGATGCGCTCATCGACCAGGTAGAGGCGAAGATCGGACCGATCGCCCTGGCGGCCAGTGTGGCCGGCGTGCTGCAGGTCGGCGCGGTGACGGATACCTGTGATGCCGATTGGCGCCGTGTTTTCTCGGTCAACGCTGACGGTGTGTTCCATCTCGGCCGCGCACTGGCGCGGGTGATGTCACCGCGCAGACAGGGCGCCATCGTCACCGTCAGCTCGAACGCCGCAGGCGTGCCGCGTCACGGCATGGCGGCCTACGCTGCCTCGAAGGCGGCAGCGACCATGTTCACCCGTTGCCTGGGCCTGGAGCTGGCGCCACTGGGCATCCGCTGCAACATCGTCGCACCCGGTTCGACGCTGACCGCCATGCAGACCGGCATGTGGGAAGACGCGCACGGTGCCGAGCGGGTGATTGCCGGCAACCTCGACACCTACAAGGCCGGCATTCCCCTGCGCAAGCTGGCTACGCCGGAGGACGTTGCCCAGTCGGTGATGTTCCTGCTGTCCGAGCAGGCCGGGCATGTGGCGATGAGTGACCTGTACGTCGACGGCGGCGCCACGCTGCGCGGCTGACCCCCTGATGCAGGGCCGGGCCTCAACCGGGGTTGCGGGGCTTGCGCGCGCGCTTCGGTTTCGCCGCATCACCGCCACTGGCCGCACCGTCCTGCAGCGCCTGCAACCACGACAGGGTATCGACGTAATCGATGAAGTGGCGCAGATAGCCGGGGCTGGCGGCCTGCATCGAATCGAGCATGCGCTGCACCAGCACCGCAGAGTTCAGCGGGCCGCCGTCGGCGGGGGCCTCGGTGCGCAGCGAACGGCGCACCTGCAGTTCACTGCGCAGCTCCGACCACTCGTGCTGCACCTGCTGCAGCATCGGCACCTGCGGGTAGTCCGCCAGCGAGCGCGACCCCGCATCGAGATCGCGCACCAGTGCACGCAGCCCCTCCAGCGCTGGCAGCTTATCTGCCATCCGGTGCCCTGGGCCTGGGAATCGGCGCGATCTCCACGCGGCGGTTGCGCGCGCGGCCATCTTCGCTGGCATTGGAGCTGACCGGCTGCTCGCTGCCGAAGGCGGCGGCGAACACCGCATCGGCCGGTACGCCATCCGCGATCAGGGTACGGGTCACCGTCAGCGAACGCTGCGCGGACAGTTCCCAGTTGTCGGCGAAACGACGGTTGCCTTCGCGCACCGGCGCATCATCGGTGAAGCCGCTGACCATCAGAATCTCTTCGCGGCTGCCCAGGTAGGCAGCCAGCGGTGCGGCCAGGCTGCGCAGCAGCTCCTGGCCCTCCGGCTGCAGCTGGTCTGAATTGAGGGCGAACAGCACACTGCCGCTGATGCCGATGCGGCCATCGACCAGCGTCACCCGGCCCGCCGCCAGCGGGCCGGCCAGTGCCTGCTCCAGCGTCTGCAGGCGCTTGGCTTCGGCCTGGCGCTGCCTGACTTCATCCTCCAGCCGCTGCGAGAGTTCCAGCTGGACCGCTACCACGCCGACCAGGATCAGCACGAACGCGCCGAGCAGTACCGACATCAGGTCGCCGAATGCCGCCCAGATCGGCGCGTGCGAACCGCCGTCGACCTCCAGCTCGTCGCTCATGCGGTGCCGGCCTTGCCGCGGCGCGCGGCCAACTGCTGCAGCTCCTCCATCACCTGTTTCTGCGACAGCAGGCTCAGGTCGACCACCTCGCGCGCCTGCGCCACGTAATAGGCCAGCTGCTCGTCGCTGCGGGCCAGCGAGGCATCCAGCGCGCCACCGATCTGTTCCAGCCGGCCCGACAGCTCGGCCGATGCGGCGCCGAACTGGGCCACGGCGTCGCCGAAGGCGCCGGCAAGGTGGCCGACTTCAGTGGCGCTGCCATCGAGCAGTGCAGCGATGCCGTCGAGCTTGCCGGTTTCGGCCGCGATGTGGTCGGTGAAGCGGTTGCCGACGCGCTCCAGCAGTTCCGCCGAGCCGCCCACCAGTGCATCGACCGCGCTGCGTTGTTCATGCGAGGCATGGTTGATCGCATCCAGCAGGGTCTGCACCGTCGCCAGCAGGCGGCCGCGCTCCTCCAGCATCGCGTTGTCGCGCACCAGACTCTCGGAGAGCGTGCTGCGCAGCTCGTTGATGACGTCGGCAGCGGCCTTCGGTGCGGCGGCAGCCGTCTGCAGCAGGGTCGAGACTTCCGCGAGCGTTGCGCTGGCCTGGGCACGGCCGTTCTCGCCGATCTGCTGCGCGGTCTCCGCCAGCGTGTCGCAGATCTGCTGTTGCTGCGCAGCCAGGCGTTCTCCATTGGCGTGCAGGCGTTCGGCCAGATCGTTCGACAGGGTGTGCAGCGCGTCGCTCCAGCGTTGCAGGCGCTGTTCGTCACCGGCCTGCAGTTGTGCCTGCAGCGCGGCGTGGGCCTGTTGCAGATGGGTGCTGGCGGCCTCCCAGCGCGCCTGGCGCTGCTGCTCGTGGTCCTGCAGCAGCGACTGGCTGGCTGCATGACGTTCTTCAAGCGCGTGAATCAGCGACTGGGCCCGTTCGTCCAGATGCTGGCTGACCGCCTCCAGCGCCTGCTGCTGGCGCTCGACCAGCGTGGTGTTCAGCGCATGCTGCTGGTCGGCCGCAGTGCGCCACGCGTCGGTCTGGCGGTCGGCATCCGCCTGCAGCCGTTCGCCGATGCGTGCCACCACTGCTTCGCCGTGTGCACCCTGGGCATCGCTGAAGGCCTGCAGATGCTGACGCAGGTCGGACACCAGCGCCTGCTGTGCCTGGGCTTGTTCGGCCATCACCCGCGTCCAGCTGGCTTCAGTCGATACGCGGCTGCGCTCGAAGCCGTCCGCCAGCCCGGCCAGCTGCTGCTGCACCGCCTGTTCAACGCGCGCATGCAGGGCCTGGCCGTGGCTGGCCAGGCCAGCCAGCGTGGTTTCCGCCATCGGCTGCAGGGCACCGCCGATGGCCGCTGCGCTGGCTTCGGCGCCTTCGCGCAGCGATTGCTGGAGGGAGGCCGCCAGGCGCTCCTGCAGCGCCTGGCTCTGGCTGAGGAACTCGGCCTGGCCGGCCAGCAGCCGTTCGTTGGCCGCCAGGCTGTGCTGCTCGAAGGCACCGGTCATCGCCTGCAGGCGGTCGACCAGGGCCGGCAGCGCTGCGGACTGCGCCTGCAGCAGTCGCAGGGATTCGGCGCGTTGCCACGCCTGCGAATACGGGTGCAGCGGGCCGGAGATGGCACGGTCGAGCTGCTGCACGGCCTGCAGGCGATCCCGGCGCAACAGCGCCGAAAGCAGCCCCAGCATGGCCGAACTGGCGACACCGGCAATCGACGTACCGAAGGCGACGGCCAGGCCCTGTACCGGGGATGCCAGCGAGCCGCGGATGGCGGCCATGTCGGTGGCGCTCTGCAGGGCGAGGCCGGTGCCGCGCAGGGTGTCCATCATGCCCAGCAGGGTGCCGAGCATGCCCAGCAGCACCAGCAGGCCGACCAGGTACGGTGTCAGGACCGGGCCGGGCAGGGCGGTGCGCTCACCTTCCACGCGCAGGCGCACGGCATTGCGCAGGCTTGCCGGCACGCGCTCCAGCCAGGGTGCCAGGCGCTCCTCGGCGGCGGACAGATCGCCCAGGGCATCGCGCAGGCCCGCGCTGGCCTGGCGATAGCGGTACAGCTCCACACCACCGGCGATGTAGCAGGCGGCAATGACCGCCGCGACCGCTGCACCCAACGGGTGCACCGAAACGTAGCCGATGCCGATCCAGCACACGGCCAGCAGGCCGACAAGGAAGACAACGACAGGGAAAGCAGTTCTGGACATGGTGTTCCGGGTCAGTGGGAGCGCAGGGCTGCCAGCAGCCCCTCGATCGGGTGGAAGCGCAGCTGCAGCTCGGCAAGCAGCAGCGAGCGCATGTCATGGCGGAATGCGGTGCGCCAGCCAGGCTGGCCATGCACGCGGTCGAAGCGGGTGCCCAGCACTGCCGGGGCGATGGCCAGCAGGCTGTGCTCGCGCGGGCTGAGGGTCTGCTCCATCACGGCGTCGATCTCGGCCAGCCGCGCCAAATCGGGCGAGGCCCGCAGCAACTGGTCACGGAGGCGTCCGCGCAGGCGTCCGGTCGCGGTCTGGATGGCCTGCTGCAGCACCCGGTAGCGCTGCCGCAACGAGGCAAAGGTGGGTGTGGCGGCCGCCTCGGCCAGATCGAGCAGGCGCTCGGCTTCGGCGTCGTCACGAATCGACGCCAGCAGGCTGGCATGGGCCTGCTCGCAGTCGGCCAGCAGGTCGTCCATCGCCTCGCCCGCGTCCGCCGCTGCAGGCCCGCGTCCGCCCAGTGCCGTCGACAGCGCGACAGCACGGCTCCAGTCCACCCACTGACCGAGGCGATCGGTCAGGACGGGACTGGTGGCCGGCATCGCGCCGTCGCTGAGACGGGCGAGCAGGCGAAGGAAATCCGGTCCACCCAGGACCGTCTGCGCTGCGTTCGCCATCAAGGGGTGAGGGGCCAAAAACCGTTGATTTTACAGCCAGATGAGCCTGGCTGGATGAAAGGCGGGACGGGTGGGCGGGCCCGCAGGCGCCACAAGGCTTAGAATGACCGGCTGCACTCACCACGTTCGACCTCTGGAGCACCCATGACTGTTGCGCAGTTCTACCCGATCGGCACCCCCGGACAGCCCTGGGGCGATCCGGAACGCGCGCAGTGGCGGGCCCGCCAGCAACGCCAGCGCAGCTACCATGACGATGTGGTGGCGGCGCTGGAACGCCTGGACGAGCGTTTCGACGTGATCCAGTACGGGCAGCTCGATTACGCGCCGGACCACTATCCCCTGTTCGCCGTGGTCAACCACGACTGGAACCCGGCACTGCCGACGGCGCTGGTTACCGGCGGCGTGCATGGTTATGAGACCAGCGGCGTACACGGTGCCCTGCAGTTCCTGGAGCAGCAGGCCGAGCGCTACCTGGGGCGTCTGAACCTGATCGTGGCCCCCTGCGTGAGTCCGTGGGGCTATGAGCGCATCCAGCGCTGGAACCCCGCTGCCCTGGACCCGAACCGCAGCTTCCGCGACGGCGGCCTGATCGAGGAAGCCGCCTCGCTGATGCGCTGGGTGGCCGGGCGCAAGGCCGACATCCGGGTGCACCTGGACCTGCACGAAACCACCGACAGCGACCTGCACGAGTTCGACCCGGCCCGTTGCGCCCGTGATGGCAAGCCCTTCGAGCGGGACACCATTCCCGATGGTTTCTACGTGATCGGCAACAGCGAAGACCCGCAACCGGCGTTCCAGCAGGCGCTGATCGCCGCCGTGGCGCCGATCACCCATATCGCCCCGGCCGATGCCGAGGGCAACCTGGTCGGCCTGCCGTTGCAGTCGCCGGGCGTGGTATGGGGTGAATCGCGCTCGATCGGGGCCTGCGCCGGATTCACCGATGCACGTTTTGCCACCACCACGGAGGTCTACCCGGACAGTCCGCGTACCGACCCGCAGGAGTGCAACGACGCGCAGGTCGCGGCGGTCTGTGCGGGCCTGGATTTCGCCCTGGCGCACTGATCCGGATCGGGACCGCGACCGACCGGGATGACGCTGCTACGCGGCCATTACTCGGCGAAACTGGCGGTGTCCTTGCCTTGCCGCTTGGCGTGGTAGAGGGCTCGGTCGGCCAGTGCCAGCCAGTCCTCGACACTGCCGTGTCGCGGGCTCGCAGCGACTCCCATGCTGACACTGAAATCGCTCGCCGGTCCTGTCCGGCGTGCGTTCTCGTGCAGGCGTTGCCGGATGCGTGCCGCCATCTGCATGGCGTCTGACGCGGCGCAGTCGCGCAGCAGCACGACGAACTCATCCCCCCCGAGCCGTGCAGCTGTATCGGCCGGGCTGGCGAATTCGCGCAGTGTCGTGGCGATATGCCGCAGGACCTGATCGCCGGCGCGATGCCCCTGCGAGTCGTTGATGCGCTTGAAGTCATCCACATCCAGCATCAACAGGCACGCCATGCCACCGTGGCGCTGGGATTTGTCCAGCGCCTGCTGGGCACGGTGGATCAGGAAGCCCCGGTTGGCCAGCTCCACCAGCGGATCCATCCGGCTCAGCCGCCGCAGCTGCCGGTTCTGTGATTTCACCCGGCGCGCGAGTTGCCAGCTCAGGATGCTGAGGCCGATGCCGTACACGAACAGGAACGGCATGCTCAGCATGATGCTGCGTTGCGAGGTGGTCGGCTGGTAGGGGAAGCCCAGCGCGAACCAGACGAGTCCAAAACCCAGCACCAGCGCCAGCGTCGCCCGCAGCGCCAGCCGCACTCCCCCTGCTGCGATCTTGTCGGCCACCAGCAGAGCGGTGAACAGCGCGCTGGGCACGATGCTGAGGGCGATGAACGCGATCCACGCGCCGCCAAGGAAGGAATCGAGCACCATGCAGCGGAACTGGGTGGCGGCCGGCTCGGGGGAACGCCGGGTGAGGACCAGAGCGATCGTCGGCCATGCCAGCGCGTTGAGCAGCAGCAGCGTCCATGGCCACACACCATCCTGGCGTTCGAGCAGGATGGACGCCAGGGGCAGCGCCGCCAGGCTGCTGCCGACGAACCGCATCCAACCGATGCGCCGCGCCGCGCCGATACCCTCGACGGCCACCTCGGTCGAATCAGTGAAGTAGGGCATTGCCGATCCCCCCAAGATCGCACGACCAACGGCGCTCCACGGTGGAGCGCGCTCCAGCAGTCTGGCATTGCGACGTCAACGGCCCGTGCATGCTGCGGTCGCCGACGTCAGCGCCGGATGGCAACACGGGGCCGCGGGCGCCGGGCGCCCGTTTGCTTCGGTCCGGAATCATCGAGGGCAGCGCGGCGGGCGTCTAAACCTTCTGCACCCCTGCCGCATCCAAGGCAGGCGGCAATCTGCCGTTGCCTCCACTGGAAGCCATCAATGCGCCAGTCCATACGCTCGTGGTACGTCGCCCTGGTTGCGGGGCTGCTTGTTCTTCCGCAGCCCTGCGCCGCGGCCGGGACGATCACCCTTCCTTTCGAGCAGGACAAGGATCACCGGATCTATGTGGAAGGGCGGATCAACCAGTCAGGACCGCTGCGCTTTCTTGTCGACACCGGCGCTGACGGACTGGCAGTCACGGTTGCCACCCGCAAGGCCGCGTCGATGCAGGTCGATGACCGCTCCGAGAACACCGGCTCCGATGGCGTGAGTTTCGTGGACTACAGTACCCACAACACGGTCGTCGTGGGAGACATGCGCCGGACGATGGGGGCGGCCGTGATCGACTACGGCAAGCGTCCGTTCGACGCCGTGCTTGGCTGGACATTCTTCGCGGGGCGCATCATCGAGATCGACTACGACCGCAAGCTGCTGCACGTGCACGACAGGTTGCCGGATCTGCACGGATACACCCGCGCGAACGTCCGCTGGATCGACAATACGCCCGCCATCGAAGTGCTTCTGCGTGAGGGTGGCTCGACACTTGCGGCCTGGCTGTTCGTGGACACCGGCAGCAACGGCGCCATCGATCTGGGTCATGCGTACAGCTCGCGCCACCGACTGCAGGATGTGTTCACCCGCACGATCGGTACCTCACAGTTCAGCGGCTCGGCGGGAAGGAAGATCCGGGCCGTCGATGCACGGATCGCATCGGTCGATGTGGGCGGGCTGCGACAGGAACAGCCCAAGGTGTCGTTCACCATCGATGAGGATGGATCCAATGCCGACGGCACGCTGGGCAGTGAAGCACTGCGCAACTTCAATATCCTGCTGGATACCAGAACCGGGCAGCTCCATCTGCGGCCAAACGGAAACGCGCGCGCGCTGCCGAACTAGCCCTTCAGCGCCCACCGCTGGACGCAGCAGCGGCAGGCAGCGCAGGAAGGGCTGACCCATAGCGCGTCTGCGCCCGATGGGTCAGCCAGGGCTGCGTTCACCGACGCAGCGCGTCGACGATCACGCCGGTGGCGATTTCAACAAGCAGATACTCGGTGTCGCTCTGGCGGACCCAGCGCTGGCCGCGGCCGGGATCACGCAGCCTGTAGCGTGCGTAGTCATCCACCCAGTAGCGACGATCCACTTCCGCCCACGGCAGATGATCGCCGCGCCGCCATGCCTTCTTCTGCCATCCTGGCGGCGGTGCGTCGCGATTGTGCGGCCCGCCTGCGTGCGGTGGGGGACCGTTTCCGCGAGCGTGGTGCGGCGGATCCGCCCAGGCCGGTGCGACGGCGAGCAGTGCCACCATCAGAGCAGGTACGACGTGTCGGGTCCTCATGGCATCCTCCTGTCAGTGGCCGGTCCTGCCGGCCTGGTGAGGTGGACCATAGGCCAACGCCCGTGAACGGAATCATGCTGTCTGTTTCCCTGCCGAGGGGGCGGCGCCTGTTGGCGGCAGTGTCGAATCGAGGATGTCCAGCAGGGCACGCAGACGGTCCATGTGGCGCAGATCCTGGTGATAGCCCACCCAGATGCCCCGCGAGGGGGGCGTTCCGTGTGAGTCGATGCGCTGCAGTCCGGCTACCGCGTCACCCAACGCACGGGGCAGCACGGCGATGCCGGTACCGTGCAGGCACATCTGCGCCTGGACACTGCGACTGGTACTGGTGAATGCGCGCGGTGAACGCGGAAACCGCTGCAGCAACCATTCCACGTCGGGGAAGTGCGACTGCGCGGTGTTCATCAGGATGAGCCCGACCGAATCGGGGTCGTCCTGCAGCCGGGCGATGGTCGAGACCGAACCATACAGGCCGTAGGGCAGGGTCATCACGAGGCGCTGGACGATGTCCGGCTCACTGAACGGCACGATGCGGAACGCGACGTCGGCATCGCGGCGCGACAGGTCAAGCAGTCGATAGCTGGCGATCAGTTCCGGAACCACCGCCGGATGCCGGCGTACCAGTTCGGCGAGCATGGGCGTCAGCACGTGACAGGCAAACCAGTCCGCGCTCGAAATGCGCAGAATGCCTTCCAGCCGGCCCGGGCTGCCTTCCAGGCGGCGCTCCATGGCCAGGGCGGAGTTCTCCATGGCTTCGGCCAGGGCCAGCACCGCATCACCGGCATCGGTCGTGACCAGCCCGTCCCGCGTCCGCCGCAGCAGGGGCTGCCGGGCGTGCTGTTCAAGGGCCTTCAACCGGCGGCCCACCGTGGGATGGCTGACACCAAGGCGGCGCGCCGCCTCCCCCAGCGACCCGCTCCGCACGATCGCCAGGAAGACACGGACATCACCCCATTCCATGATCAAGATCGTTCAAAAATGTACGACAAATGTGCATCAGTGTCAGTCCACATACAAGTTTGAAAGGTCCAGCATGGGCCCCGGTCGCACTGACCGCCTCCCCCTGGAACTGGATCCGCTTGATATGAACACGCTGAAAGACAAGGTCGCGCTGGTCACCGGCGCTTCGAAGGGCATTGGCGCTGCGGTTGCCCGCCGCCTGGCGGCCGACGGCGCCAGCGTCGTCGTCAACTACGCCTCGAGCCGGGAGGGCGCCGAACGGGTCGTTGCCGATATCGAAGCCGCCGGTGGTCGGGCGCTGGCGGTGCGCGCCGACGTGCGTGACGCGCGCGAGGTCGATGCACTGGTGGCCACGGCCCTGGATGCGTTCGGCAGGCTGGATGTAGTGGTGAACAACTCGGGCGTGTACCGGTTCGCGAAGATCGAGGACACCACCGAGGCGCTCTATCGCCACCAGTTCGACATCAATGTGCTGGGCCCGCTGCTGGTCACTGCCGCCACCGTTCCCCATCTGCGGCCCGGTGCAAGCATCATCAACATCAGTTCATTCGTGACCCGCATCCTGCCGGTGGACAGCGCCATCTACACCGGTTCGAAGGGCGCGATGGACGCCATCACCGGCGTGTTGTCCAGGGAGCTTGGTCCGCGCGGTATCCGTGTCAATGCGGTCAATCCCGGCCTGATCGAGACCGAGGGCACACAGGCTGCGGGTGTCGTCGATTCCGGGTTCCAGGCCTGGAATCTGGCGCAGACACCACTGGGCCGGACAGGCCAGGTACTGGACGTGGCGCCGATCGTTGCGTTTCTCGCCTCCGATGATGCGCGATGGATGAGCGGCGACACCCTGCTTGCCTCAGGCGGCATGCGCTGAGTGGGGGGACGACATGAATCTACCGGCTGACGCTGCGGGCCCCGTGTCGCCCGATCCGCGCCGTTGGATGGCATTGGCTGTACTGCTGACAGGCACGCTGCTGCCGCCGCTCGACTTCTTCATCGTCAATGTCGCGTTGCCGGCCATCCGTGTCGATCTGCACGCGCCCCCGGATGTCTCGCAGCTGGTCATCTCGGTCTACGCCACGGCCTACGCGGTGACCCTGATCCTGGGAGGCCGGCTGGGCGACATCTACGGCAGGAAACGGGTGTTCATCGCAGGCATGCTGGGGTTTGGCCTGGCATCGGCGCTGTGCGGCCTGGCGCCTGCGGCTGAAGTGCTGGTGGCCGGACGGCTGCTGCAGGGGATGTCGGCCGCGCTGATGGCCCCGCAGTCATTGGCATCGATCCATGCCCTGTTCCCGGACAGCGAGAAGCGCCGTGCGCTTGGCCTGTATGGCGCCACCTTCGGCCTCGCATCGGTGGGCGGGCAGCTGCTGGGAGGGGTGCTTGTGACAGCCGATCTGTGGGGGACAGGGTGGAGGAGCGTGTTCCTCATCAATCTTCCCATCATCGCAGCCGCGGTGCCGGCTGCATTCGTGCTGCTGCGTGAGTCGCGCACCCGCCAGGGAGCACGGCTGGACGCTGTCGGAGCCGTGGCGCTGGCGGCGTCGTTGCTGGCGCTGGTGGTACCGATCATCGAGGGCCGCCAGCGCCAGTGGCCGTGGTGGTGCGTAGGACTGCTGCTGGCAAGCGGCCCCCTGCTGCTGTTGTTCTGGAGGCATGAGCAGCGATGCGTGGGGCGTGGGCAGATGCCGCTGGTATTGCCATCGCTGCTGCAGATACGCGGGTTGAGGCGCAGTCTGTCAGCGACATTCTTCTTCTACGCGCTGGCTGCGTTCTTTCTCGTCTTCGCGGTGTATCAGCAGTCCGCGCTGGGGCGCAGCAGCGCGTCGGCGGGGTTGGCGATCCTGCCGTTGGGGCTGGGCTTCCTTCTCGGGCCGCTGTGTGGTTCGGCGTTCCGGCGGCTGGCCGCACAGGGTGCATCGCATGGGATGGTGATGGAGGTTGCGGGCCTGCTGGCGGTCGCAACGCTCGCGCTGCTGGACATGCCGTCGTGGCTGCCGCTTCCGCTGTTTCTGATCGGCGCAGGACAGGGCATTGCGCTTCCGGCGCTGGTGAAGCAGAGCGTGGACCATGTGGATGCCCGCCACGCCGGGCTGGCCGCAGGCATCGTGAGTGCGACACTGCAGATCAGTGCGGCGCTGTCGGTGGCGTTGGTGGGCGGTGTGTTCTTCGCCGTCGCGCCTGACATGGCAGCACCGGCGGACGTGCGCACCGCGTTCGTGGTGGCCTCGCTGGTGATCGCGGCATCCTTGGCAGTTGCCGCCGGATTCGCTTGGCGACGTGGTTGAGACGGGGTCTTCACGCCACGTCCACGTCTTCCACCTGCAGCTGAAAGCCAATCGGAGAGTGTGCCGAAACGCCGCTATATTCCAGACACCCCAGACGAAGGAGGGAGTGGAATGATTCTTACCAAGCAGCACCTGATGATGGCACGTACGCTCGGTGTGGCGATTGTCGCCACCGTAGGCCTTGGGGCCTGCGCCACCTACAAGGACGATTTCGCAACGATCAACTCGCGGCTCGACCAGCTTGATGTGAAGGTGCAGGGTGCGGCGCAGAGCGCCGAGTCGGCCAATCAGTCGGCGCAGCAGGCCAACCAGCGTCTGGATCAGATCGAAGGCCGTGTCCAGCAGCTTGAACGGGCACCTCGCCGCACCCCGCGCGGCTGACCGCCTGTAGCCTGCACATCCGAGTCAGGGGCCCAGTGGCCGCAGCGGCCACTGGTGTCCTCCCGTAACACAGCTTTCGAGGAATGCTCCCATCCATACCCACTCCTCCCTTGCGCGCCGTGCGCATCGCGCTGCTCTGGCAGTGGCATTGGCGTTCCTGGTGGTCGGGGTCGTCAATGCAGAAGATGCCGTCGCGCCGCCGTCGGCCGCCGTTGATGAACTGCCACACGGCCAGGATGTCTCCGAAATCGTGATCGAACTGGCGGGCTGGGTCGTGGCATCCAAGGACAGCCAAGGCTATCCGTTCGCGGTCATGGACAAGGCTGCCGCGCAGATCCTGGTGTTCGGTGGCGACGGCCGGCTGCGCGGCGCGGCCCCTGCATTGTTCGGTTCAGCGACCGGCGACCACACCGCGCCCGGCGTTGCGGGTCTCGCCCTGCGTGCCATTCCGGGACGGGACCGCACCACGCCTGCAGGTCGCTTCGTGGGCGGCTACGGCCCTTCGATCGATGCAGGGCGGGTGCTGTGGGTGGACTACGAGTCCGCAGTCTCCATCCATCCGACCGCGACCGGCGTTCCGGCAGAGAGGCGTGTCGAGCGCCTGGCATCGCCGTCGCCGGACGACAACCGCGTCACCCACGGCTGCATCAACGTCTCGCCGGAGTTCTACGAACGCATCATCCGTTCCACCTTCGAGCGGGGCGGGGTGTTCTACATCCTGCCGGACGTGGACCCGATCGAGCAGACCTTCCCCGAGTTCGCACAGAGCCGCGCGGCTGCGCAGCACAACGGCGGCAAGCGCGCACGATCTGCCCGCAGGTAGACGCTCCGCCGCCGGCCCGGTGGGCGGCGCGGTCAGCCTGGCACGCATCCATCCGGACACTGGCTGCGGCTCTTCCTGTTGCCCGGCAGCGTGCACCCGCTGCCGGAAATCGTTCATGATGGGCCCAGTCACACTCCCGTGGCAGCGCAGGCCGCATGCTGTGATGCACCGACATCACGCGGCAACAGGCAGGACGGTGGAGCAAGAAGGTGGACCAGCCATGAGCCAACTCACCGACGGTTTCGGACGCAGCTTTCCGTACCTGCGCCTGTCGTTGACCGAAGCCTGCAACTTCCGTTGTGGCTATTGCCTGCCGGAGGGGTACCAGGCCGATGGCCGCCCGCGTTTCCTGCAGGTCGAGGAGATCAGCCGCCTGGTCCGCGCCTTCGCGGCGCTGGGCATGAGCAAGATCCGGCTGACCGGTGGCGAGCCCAGCCTGCGCAAGGATCTTGATGACATCATCGCGGCCGTGGCGGCGGTGCCGGGTATCGGCAAAGTGGCCATCACCACCAACGGCACGCAGTTGCCGCGTCGCCTGCCGGGTTGGCACCGCGCCGGCCTGACGGCGCTGAACGTCAGCATGGACAGTCTGCGGCGCGAACGTTTTGCCGCGATCACCGGGCATGACCGCCTGCCGGAGATCGAGCAGGGCCTGGCCCTGGCGCAGGCGCTGGGGCTGCCGTCGATCAAGCTCAACGCGGTGCTGCTGCGCGGCCTCAACGACGATGAGCTGCCGCAGTGGATGGCGTACCTGCGCGACCGTCCCTTCAGCGTGCGCTTCATCGAACTGATGCGCACCGGCGACAACGAAGCCTATTTCCAGCAGCATCACCTGCGTGCCGACGGGGTGATCGAGCAGTTGCTGGCTGCCGGCTGGCGCGAGCGTGCACGGGCGGCCGATGCCGGCCCGGCGCGCGAGTTCGGCCATCCGGACCATCGTGGCAGCATCGGCATCATCGCGCCGTACTCGCGCGATTTCTGCAAGGGCTGCAACCGCTTGCGGGTAACAGCCAGGGGAGACCTGCGGCTGTGCCTGTTCGGCGACTTCGGCGTGCCGCTGCGCGCGCTGCTGCAGCACGATGACGACCATGACGCGCTGCTGGCGCGCATCACCACCCAGCTTGGCCTGAAAGCGGCCGGGCATGGCCTGCACCAGGGCCGGACCGGGCTGACCCCGCACCTGGCTTCCATCGGAGGATGAGCAGCACGATGAGTGGGGAACTGAACGCGGCATTCCATATGGCCGATGTCCGCAACAAGCGCATCAGTCGCCGGCGGGCGGTGGCGGTGGGCGAGCTGCATGCCGGTCCGCTGGCGTACCCGTTGATCGTCGAGCGTCGCCTGCCGAAGGGCGACGCGCTGGTCATGGCCGAGATCGCCGGCCTGCAGGGGGCGAAGATGGCGTCGATGCTGATGCCACTGTGCCATCCGCTGCCGCTGGAGCTGGTGCAGGTGTTCTGCGCGCCGGTGCCGGAACGGCACGCCATCCGGGTCTGGTGCGAGTGTGCCAGCGAGGCGCGTACCGGTGTGGAAATGGAAGCGCTGGCCGGCGTCAACGCGGCGCTGCTGACCCTGTACGACCTGAGCAAACCGGTGGAACCGGCGCTGCGCATCGAAGGTATCCGCCTGCTGTTCAAGGAGGGCGGCAAGCGCGGCCTGTGGCTGCATCCTGATGGCATGGATGATGCCGAGCGCGCGCGCTTCAGACCGCGTGCGCCGAAGGGCCTGCAAGGCGCGGCCTGCGCGGTGATCACCCTGAGCGACCGTGCCAGCGCAGGCACTTATGAGGATGTTTCTGGCCCGACCCTGGTGGCCGGCCTGAACAGGCTGGGCGGCGAGGTGGTGGCTGCCGACGTGCTGCCCGATGGCATCGAGCCGTTGGCGGATCGCCTTCAGGCATTGGCCGCCGACGGCGTGCGCCTGTGCCTGTGCACTGGCGGTACCGGTCTGGGCCCGCGCGACCTCACCCCGGAGGCGCTGCGTTCGTTGAACGCGCGGCCGGTGCATGGCCTGGCGCAGATGGTCCGGGCGCTGAGCGCGCAGCACACGCCGATGGCCTGGCTGAGCCGCGCCGAGGTGGTGCAACTGGGCAGCATGCTGGTGTTCGCGCTGCCCGGCAGCTTGAAGGCGGCAGCGCAGTGCCTGGACATCCTGGCGCCGGTGCTGGGCCACGCCCTGGCGATGGTCGAGGGTGGTGACCACGCGTGATTCTCTACAGTGAAGCACTGCAGCACCTGCTGGAGTCGGCCACGCCGCTTCCCGCCGAGCGTCTGCCCCTGCAGGAGGCCGCAGGCCGCACCCTGGCCAGTGACATCCACAGCGCGCAGGCATTGCCGCCGTTCGACAATTCGGCAATGGACGGTTTTGCGCTGCGCGCCAACGGGGTGGCGTTCGAGTCGGGTACCGAATTCACGGTGCAGGGCTGGCAGGCGGCGGGTGATGGCGATGCCGAAGGCGGCGAGGGCGCCTGGGAGATCATGACCGGCGCGCGCATGCCGGGCGGCCTGGACACGGTGGTACCGATCGAGAACGTGCAGATCCTCGCCAGCGAAGCGGGCCGTCCGACCCGGATCGCGCTGAAGAGCGTGGTCAGGCCGGGCCAGAACGTACGTCTGCGGGGCGAGGATGTAGCCGAAGGCGAGTGCGTGCTGCGGGCGGGACAGAGGGTGGATATCAACGCACGGACCCTGCTGCACGCCCTTGGCGTTGGCGAGGTGGTGGTGATGTCGCGACCGGCGGTGGCGGTGATTGCTACCGGCAAGGAGCTGGTGAGCGAGGCGACGCAGGCGCTGGCGTCCGGGCAGATCCGTGACAGCAACCGCCCCTACCTGGTCGGGCGGCTGCACGCGGCCGGAGCTGAGGTGGTGTGGCAGGGCACCGTCGGTGATGATGTGGCCGCGTTCGATGCAGCGCTGGACCAGGCACTGGCGGCCGGTGCGCGGGTACTGGTCAGTACCGGTGCGGTCTCTGCGGGCCGTTACGACTTCGTGCCCGACGCACTGCGCGCGCGCGGGGCGCGAATCGTGTTCCACAAAGTGGCGATCCGTCCGGGAAAGCCGCTGCTGTTTGCGGTACTGCCCGACGGTGCGCTGTATTTCGGCCTGCCGGGCAACCCGGTGTCGGCGGCAGTGGGGCAGCGGTTCTTTGTCGAGCCTGTACTGCGCCGGCTGCTGGGGCTGGCGCAGGAGCCGGTGCTGCGGCTTCCCCTGCAGGCGATGGTGCGCAAGCCACCCGGCCTGCGCGTCCACGCCCGTGCGCGGGTGGAGCTGGACGAGCAGGGCCAGCTGAGCGCGCGGGTGCTGTCCGGACAGGAATCGTTCCGTCTGATGTCCATGGTGCAGGCCAACGCCTGGGTGGTGCTGGAGGACGAGGGCGATCTGGTTCCGGCCGGCAGCGCGGTGCGCGTACAGGGCTGGGGCCACGCCGACCCGGTGCAGCTGACGGGCAGGGAGTGGGAATGAAACAGGTGACGTTGCAATTGTTCGGTGCGTTCTCCGATCTGGATGAGCGTCGGGAGATCACGCTGGAGGTACCGGGTGCGACCGTGGCCGACCTGCGCCAGGCGCTGCGCGAGCTGCTGCCGGTGCGTTGGCCCGGTTTCCGTGCTGGCCTGCTGGACTATTCGGCCTTCGCCGACCAGCAGCGCGTGCTGCGCGATCACGATATGCTGCCGGAGGATGGCCGCGTGGCCATCCTGCCGCCGGTGAGCGGGGGCTGAGCGATGGACGCGAAACCGATTGCGAAGGTCGTGGACCGGGCGCGCGGGGTGATCGACCCGGCAGAAGGGATCGCCGCCGTGTCCGACCCGGGTTTCGGTGGTATCGACGTGTTCATCGGCAAGGTACGTGACGTGAATGTCGGCCGGGTGGTCACGGGCATCACCTACGATCTGTTCGAGCCGCTGGTGCTGAACGAAATCCAGCGCCTGGCGGCCGAGGTGGAGGCGGCGTTCGGGCCGCGCCTGAAGCTGTATGTGGCGCATGCCAGGGGGCGGCTGGGCATCGGCGATGTGGCCGTGGTGGTGGCCGCCGGCAGCCCGCACCGGGACGAAGCATTCCGCGCGTGCCGGCAGCTGATCGAGGCAGTGAAGCACCAGTGCCCGATCTGGAAGCAGGAACACTACGAGGATGGCGACAGCGCCTGGAGCGAGGGCTGCAGCCTGTGCCATGCCGACAGCACGCCCGCACATGGCCATGACCACGAGCACGGCCATTGACGGCATCGTGCTGGCTGGAGGCCTGTCCAGCCGCATGGGCCGCGACAAGGCGCTGCTGCCCTGGCGCGGGCGCACCCTGCTTGAGCACATGCGTGACGTGTTGATCGAGGCCGGTGCGCAGCGGGTGTGGGTGAGCGGTGACTATCCGGCCTTCGATGGCATTCCCGACCAGGTCGCGCGCTGCGGCCCGCTGGGTGGGCTTTACAGCGTGTCCCTGGCCATGCCCGATACCGTTGTGTGGGTGGTGCCGGTGGACATGCCCAGCTTGACCGGCGCCCTGCTGCAACGGCTGCACGGGGTGCCTTCCGCCTGCAGCGTGTTCTCCGGCGAGCCATTGCCGATGTGTCTGCAGATCAATGATCATTGCCGGCGGGCCCTGCGGACCTTGATCGAAGATCCACAGGCGCGGCGTTCGCTGCGTGCCCTGCAGGAGCGGCTGGCGGCGACGGCGTTGCCGCTGCCTGAGAATGAGCGTGCCTTGCTGTTCAACTGCAATACCGGGGCCGACTGGGAGTCCATCGCAACATGAAAGTCCAGCTGCAGCGGCAATCCATGCGCCTGCGTGTCGATGAAGAGGAACTGGCAGCACTGCTGGCCGGTGACTCGCTGGAGAACCTGACCCGGTTTGGTGGCACGGGCGGGTGGGGAACCGCGTTGTCGCTGCATGGGGGCGACCAGGCGGTGCTGCTGGACGGTGGCACGGTCTGCCGGCTGGTGCTGCCGCGCGATGCAGTGCAGGGGCTGGCAGCACGACTGCCGTCGCGTGAGGGTCTGGAATTTTCCATCGCGCTGGATGATGAAAGTTCGTTGCAGCTTCAGTTCGACGTGGATGTGCGCGACAGCATGCGCCAGCGCGGCCATCAGCGGCGGGGGCAGCGTCCGCCGCCGTGAGACCGGCCGTGGCACGCCTGCCGTATGATGAAGGCCTTCATCCAGGCATTCCGTGATGTTCTCCACTCCGTCCCCACAGGTTCGCCAGGGCGCGGCGACGCCGAACCCCGCCGCTGCCGATGACGGCGACGCGCTGCACTTCTGCAGTACCTGTGCATTCTCCGATGCCTGCATGTCGCAGGGGTATGACAAGGCCGCGCTGGGCGAACTGCATGTGCTGGTCGACCATGTCGGCCCGTTCCACGCGGGCGACTACATCTTCCGCGCCGGCGAGCCGTTCGATTCGATCGCGGCGGTGCGTGCCGGCATGGTCAAGACGTTTGTCGATGACAGCCAGGGCAACGAGCAGGTGCTCGGTTTCAGTCTGCCCGGTGAGGTGATCGGCCTGAACGCGATCCACGAGGCACGCTTTCCCTGCAATGCCGTGGCGCTGGATACCGTGTACCTGTGCCGGATCTCATTCCCCAGGCTGAGCCTGCTGGCCACCCGCATGCCGGGCCTGCAGGCGCGGCTGTTCAGCCTGCTCAGTGCGGAGATCGGCAAGGTCGCCCTGCTGGCGGCCAACCATCGCACCGAAGAGCGGATGGCCGCGTTCCTGCTGGACTTGTCCGAGCGCTACGCACGCCGCGGGTTCTCCGCCACCCGGTTCAACCTGACGATGGCACGCACCGAGATCGCCAATTACCTGCGGATGGCACCGGAAACCGCCAGCCGCGTGCTGCGCCGGCTGAGCGATGATGGGATCATCGCGGTCAGGCAGCGGGAGATCCTGTTGTTGCAGCCCGAGCGCCTGGCATTGCTGGCATCGGCCGATGAATCCGATCCGAACTGAATCTGGCGGGGAGCCGAAGATGATGCGAGCGGGACTGATGTTGCTGGGGGTGCTGGCGTCGCTGCCGGCGTACGCAGCCGGGCTGACGGTATCGGCGGCGTCGAGCCTGACCGAGAGCTTCCGTGAACTCGGTGCCGCCTATGAGAAGGCCCACCCCGGCGCCCGGGTCGATTTCAACTTCGCCGCCTCCGGCGTGCTGCTGCAGCAGATCAGCCGGGGCGCACCGGTCGATGTGTTTGCTTCGGCCGACGAAGTCACCATGGATCAGGCACAGCAGCAGGGCCTGCTGGCTGCCGGTACCCGCGAGGTGTTCGCGGTGAACGCGCTGTGGGTGGTGGTGCCGCCGCAGACCAGCGGCGGGCCGCGTAGCCTGAAGGATCTCGCGGGTGCCGACGTGCGGCGCCTCGCGCTGGGCAACCCGGACAGCGTGCCGGTCGGCCGCTATGCCAAGGGTGCGCTGGAAGCGGCGGGCCTGTGGCCGTCGGTGCAGAGCAGGATCGTCACCACGCAGAACGTGCGCCAGTCGTTGGATTACGTGGCGCGGGGCGAAGTGGACGCCGGTTTCGTCTACGCCACCGACGCACAGGCCATGGCCGGCCGCGTGCGTCGTGCCTTCGCAGTGCCGGTGTCCGGACGCATCGCCTATCCGCTGGCGGTGACCCGGGCCAGCACGCAGCCAGCCGAAGCCAGGCGCTTCGCCACCTTCGTGCGGTCGGCACAAGGTCAGGCGATCCTGGCCAGGCATGGGTTCGGCAAGCCCTGACGGATGGACCTGGACTGGAGCGCGCTGGGGTTGTCGCTGAAGGTCGCCGGCTGGGCCACGGCGATCAATCTGGTGCTGGGCGTTGGATTGGGGGCGTTGCTGGCGCGTCGGCGCTTCCCCGGCCGCGAACTGCTGGATTCGCTGCTGACCCTGCCGATGGTGCTGCCGCCGACGGTGCTCGGTTATTACCTGCTGGTGCTGATAGGGCGCAACGGCCCCATCGGCGCGTGGTTGCAGTCGTGGTTCGGCATCAACCTGATCTTTACCTGGCAGGCGGCGGTGGTCGCCGCGGCAGTGGCTTCGCTGCCGCTGGTGTTCAAGCCGGCACGTGCGGCGTTCGAGGATGTGGACGGGCAGCTGGAGCAGGCCGCGCGCACGCTCGGCGTGTCGGAGGCGGCGGTGTTCTTCCGCATCACGCTGCCGCTGGCTTGGCGCGGCATTCTCGCCGGCCTCCTGCTGGCGTTTGCCCGGGCGATGGGTGAGTTCGGCGCGACGCTGATGGTGGCCGGCAGCATCCCGGGTCGTACGCAGACGCTGTCGATCGCCATCTACGAGGCGGTGCAGGCAGGGCAGGACGGCAGGGCCAATGCGCTGGTGATCCTGACGTCGGTAGTGTGCATCGTCATCCTGCTGCTGGCGGCACGCTTGGTGGGCGGGCATCGCAGGGAGCTGCGCGATGTGGCTTGACCTGAAGGTGCGGCGCCGGATGCAGGCAGCGGGCCAGGTCTTCGAACTGGACGTCACGCTGCAGTGCACGCAGCGCCAGGTGGTGGTGTTCGGCCCGTCCGGGGCAGGCAAAAGCCTGACGCTCAAGGCCGTGGCCGGACTGCTGCGTCCCGGACAGGGCCATGTGACGCTGCAGGGGCAGGTGCTGTTCGATTCCCACGCGCGGGTCGACCTGCCACCGCAGCGGCGTCGCCTGGGGTACGTGTTCCAGGACTACGCGCTGTTTCCCCACCTGAGCGTGCGCCAGAACGTGGCGTTCGGGCTGCAGCGGAGCTGGTTCAATCCACGCCGTGGCCAGCGCTTCGACGTCGTCGAGCAGTGGCTGCAGGCGTTCCGTATCGACCACGTGGGGGATCTGCTGCCGTCGCAGATCTCCGGCGGCCAGCGTCAGCGTACGGCCCTGGCGCGGGTCATGGTGACCCAACCGCAGGCATTGCTGCTGGACGAGCCGTTCGCTGCACTGGACCACGATCTGCGCCAGCACCTGCGCGAGGAGCTGGCGGCGGTGCTGGACAGTACCGGCATTCCGCTGCTGCTGATCAGCCACGATCCTCAGGATGCCGTTGTCTTCGGCCAGCAGGTCGCGCACATGGCGGACGGCCGGGTCGTCGGCGATTGATGCATGCGCTCGTGCCGGGCCACGGCCGGCCGAATCGATGCAGGGTCAGTACAGCTCGCAGTGAATGCGGCCCTCCCCGCGCAGCAGGTCCCAATGCCCCTGGCCGCCAATGGCGTCGATGGCCTCGCGCACCGCGTCTTCCAGGTGGCGCTTGTTGCCGCACAGGTACAGGTGCCCGCCGCGGGACAACACCTGCCTTACTTCGCGGGCGCGCTGCCGCAGCACATGCTGCACATACACCTTTTCGGTTCCGTCACGCGAGAAGGCAGGATGCAGGCCGGCGAGCACGCCACGCGCATGCCAGTCCTGCAGCTGCTCGCGATACAGGTAATCGTGTTCGCAATGCTTCTCGCCGAACACAAGATGCAGTTCGCGTCCGCAGCCATTGGCCTGCACCTGCTGCACCAGGCCGATCAGCGGCGCGATGCCGGTGCCGGTGCCGATCAGCAGCAGGGGCGCGCTGCCGGTGTCGGCCAGATGGAAGCCGGGATTGGAGCGGCAGTACACGCGGGCGTGGCTGCCCCCCCGCAGCAGGCTGCCGGTGGCGGTACCGGAACGCTCGCGGCCGCGCAGGGTGTAGCGCACTTCGCGTATGCACAGGCTCAGCTGGCCGTTGCCGGGATGCGAGGCGATCGAGTAGGCCCGTGGCAGGCGCGCTGACAGGATGTCGCGCAGCCTGGCCAGCGGCACGCGGTCCGGGCTGGCGTGGTCCTGCAGGATATCCAGCACGTCCAGACCGTGCAGGTAGGCATCCAGCTCGCGCTTCTGGCTGACCTTCAGCAGCGACTTCAACCGCTCGCTGTCGCCCAGCCTGGCCAGCTCGCGCAGCACGCCCCTGCCCAGCAGCCGCAGTTCGCGGTCCTGCAGCATGGCGATGGCCGCATTGTCGCCGTACCAGGTGGCAAGGGCCTGCAGCAGTGCAGGTTCGTGGTCCGGCAGCACGTGCATCGTGTCGCCGGCGCGGTAGGCCATGCCACTGCCGGCAATATCCAGCTGCAGGTGCCACGCGGCCGGATCACTGCTGTTGACGCGGTGGCGCTCGACGATGGGCGCGGCGAAGGCATTGTCGTCACCGTAGGCGGTAACCTGCAGGTGCAGGTCCTGGCCGGCGGCGGCATCGCCCTCGAGCACCTGGCGGAGCACCGGCTGCCACTGCTGGAAGAACCGTTCATAGCCGAGGTCGGCGTCGACCCGTCGCAGCAGCGGCTGCGCTTCGCGTTCGCTCAGCGCCGCGTCCAGCGCTCGGGTGAAGCCGCAGAATCGAGGGTAGCCGGTGTCGCCCAGGCCGAACACCGCGTAGCGCAGGCCGGGCAGCGACCCGGTCTGGCACACGCTCTGGAAGAAGCGTTCGCCGTTCGCGGGCGGCTCGCCGTCGCCGAACGAACTGGAGATCGCCAGCAGCACATCGCCCTGGCCCAGGCTGGCAACGTCAATGTCGTTGAACGGCAGCACCTGCGGCGCGAGCGCTTGCAGGCCAGGGTCCGCGCCCAGGCGCTGGGCCAGGGCGCGGGCATTGCCCGATTCGGAGGCGAAACCCACCAGCAGGCGGCGAACCGGTGTGGCAGCGATGGTGTTCACGCGGCCTCATAGAAGTCGTCGAATTTCTCCTTGCTGAACTCGACCTGCTCGAAGTCCTGCATCAGGTCGTTCACCACACGGCGGATGCTGATGTACGCGGTGATGTTGCCTTCGGCGTCGAACAGCGGCTGCACGGTGGTGTCGACCACATAGAGCACGCCACCCTTGCCCAGGTTCGGCACGATGCCGGTCCAGATGCCGCCGGCCCTGATCGTGTCCCACATGTCCTTGTAGACGGCCTTGGGCACATCCGGATGGCGCACGATGCTGTGCGGCTGGCCGATCAGTTCTTCACGTGCGAAGCCGGTGAGCGTGCAGAACAGATCATTGGCGTAGGTGATGTTGCCCTGCAGGTCAGTGGTGGAGATCACCATGACCTTCTGCAGGGCGTTCAGGAGCTGGCTGTTGTCGGGGGTGTCGTGCATTGCAGGGTCCTTGTGGCTGCCGGAGACGCCGGCATGTTCGGGTCCTGCATAGAGATACCCCCGCGTGCCGGCGGTCGGTTTGACATTGGTCAAGGGGGAGGCAGGGACCGCCTGCGACGGGATGTCGCATATGGCACCCAGCCGACCGCCACCACCCAGGCCACGGGCAGCGCGCGCACGGCATCCAGGTGGATGTCCCGTCCGGGAGGCATCGATGGGCGTGATGAACGCGGCATGCGTACTCAGCTCATGACGCGTTGTCACAAAGAAATCGCCAGGGCTTCACGGCCGATTGATCGCATGCGGGGCTATTGTCCTCCTGAGCCTCTCGCTGACGTCCCCCACGTTCTGCGTCGACTTCCCTCTCCGCTTCAGCGCCCGTCCGGGCGCCGTTGGCGTCCGTCTGCCTGAACACTTCCGAGATCATCGCCATGGCCCGCGTCGTCCAGTCCGCTTCACCCGTTGCGACGCCTCCCGGTGCACCTGTACCCATCGGGACCCGCCGGGGCCACTCACAGCCGTTGAAGTTGCCGGAACTGGTACAGCGCGTGCTGTTTGTCGCGACCGAAATGGCCGACTTCGTCAAGGCGGGAGGCCTGGGCGATGTGGCCGCGGCCCTGCCACGCGCGGTGCGCGGCGCGTGTGATTCGCGCGTGCTGCTTCCCGGCTACCCGGAGGTGCTGCAGCGCCTGCCGCAGCTGCGGGCGGTGGGGCAGGTCAGCCAAAGAGCCGGCCTGCCTGCGTGCACCATCGGCATGGCGGTGCAGGCCGACGGCCTGCCGATCTACGTGCTGCTCTCGCCTGAGCTGTATGAGCGGGAAGGCTCGCCCTACGTGGATGGGCAGGGACAGGAGTGGAAGGACAACGCGGTTCGCTTCGCCACGCTGTCACACGCGGCTGCGGAGATTGCGGCCGGGCGTGCCGGGCTGGACTGGTCACCGCAGCTGCTGCACCTGAATGACTGGCCGGTGGCCATGGCCGCCGCCTACGTGCGTTGGGACCGGACGGCCGTGCCGACGCTGCTGACGATCCACAACCTGGCCTACCAGGGCCTGTTCCCGTATGCGCTTGCGCCGGTGCTGGGCGTACCGGCCGCGCACCTGGATGAACTGCACTTCCACGGACAGATGTCATTCCTGCAGGGCGGCATCACCAATGCCACGCGGCTGAACACAGTCAGCCTGCGCTATGCACAGCAGATCACCGCCCCGGATGATGGATGCGGACTGCATGACCTGCTGGCCCGGCGCGCCGCCGGCGGTCACCTGAGCGGCATCGTCAACGGCATCGACGCCAGCTGGGATCCGCGACGCGACATCCACCTCAAGGCGCACTTCGGCATCGGCGAATGGACCGGACGCGCGACCAACGCACATGCGGTGCGCAGGGCGTTCGGCCTGGCGCCCTCGACCGGCCCGCTGTTCGCGGTGGTTTCCCGCCTGGTGCACCAGAAGGGGCTGGACATCACCTGTGACGTGGCGCCACAGATCGTCGCGGCCGGGGGGCAGCTGGTCGTCATCGGCGGCGGCGAGCCGCAGGTGGAAGCACAGGTGCAGGCGCTGGCCCGGCGCTACCCGGGGCGGGTGGGCGCATTCATCGGGTTCGAGGAAGCGCTGGCGCGCCAGATGTTCGCCGGCGCCGACTTCCTGCTGATGCCTTCGCGTTTTGAACCCTGCGGGCTCAGCCAGATGTACGCGCAGCGCTTCGGCTGCCTGCCGGTCGCGCATGCGACGGGCGGGCTGGTGGACACCGTCGAGGATGGCGTGACCGGTTTCCTGTTCCACGGTGCCAATGCCGATGGCCTGCGCCGTTGCGTGGAGCGGGCGATGCGCACCTTCCGTCTGCCAGGCCTGCTGCAGGCCATGCGCCGCGCCGCCATGCTGCGGCCGGGCGGCTGGGATGCGGCCGGGCGAGCCTATCTGGCGCTGTACCAGCAGACCTGCCAGGTGGCCGCATGAGCCACGACAGCGCGCATCTGGCCGCCCTCGAGGACGACACTACCGCTGACACAGCACTGGATCACCGCATCGCGCCGGCGCTGGAGGACCTCGTCCATGCCCGCCCGGCAGATGCATTTGCCTGGCTGGGCCCGCACCGCCAGCGCGAGGGTGAACGGCGGTTGCGCGTGCTGGTGCCGCACGCGCAGCGCGTCGAGGTGATCGGAGAAGACGGGCGACGCTGGGATCTGCACCCGGGCCCCTTGCCCGGCCTGTTCGAGGGCGCCGCCGGTGAAGCGGCGGTGCCGCTGCTTGCCCTGCATTTCGAGCAGGGTGTGGAGCAGGTGCACGATGCCTATGCCTTCGGCCCGCTGCTGGACGAAGCGCTGCTGCAACGCTTCCATGCCGGTGATGCCGATGCGGCGCGCCAGCTGGGCGCGGTCCCGATGCAGGTGCAGGGGATCGCCGGCGTGAGGTTCGCGGTGTGGGCGCCCAATGCGCGGCGGGTCGCCGTGGTCGGCGATTTCAACGGATGGGATGGCCGACGCCATCCGATGCGGCTGCGCCATGCGGCTGGCGTGTGGGAACTGTTCCTGCCCGGCGTGCAGGCCGGTGCCCGCTACAAGTTCCGCATTGTCGGGGCTGATGGCCAGGTGATGCCCGACAAGTTCGACCCGATGGCGCGCTGGGCCGAACTGCCACCGGCCACCGCCTCACGCGTGCCTTCGGCGGCGCCGATGCAGTGGCATGACGAGGGTTGGAGGGCGGCCCGGCGCCAGACGGGCGCCGGCGCGCCGCTGTCCATCTACGAGGTACATGCGGGCTCCTGGCAGCGCGGCGATGATGGCGCACCGCTGGACTGGGATGCGCTGGCCGACCGGCTGATTCCGTACGTGGCCGGACTCGGCTTCACCCACATCGAACTGCTGCCGGTCAGCGAGCATCCCTTCGGCGGTTCCTGGGGCTATCAGCCGCTGGGGATCTACGCACCGACGGCACGCCATGGGACGCCGCACGCCTTCGCGCGCTTCGTGGATCGCTGTCACCAGGCCGGAGTGGGGGTGATCGTGGACTGGGTGAGCGCACACTTCCCCAACGACGCGCATGGCCTGGCCGGTTTCGACGGAACCGCGTTGTACGAGCATGCCGACCCGCGCGAAGGGGTGCACGCCGACTGGGACACGCTGATCTACAACTATGGCCGCAACGAAGTGGCCGCTTACCTGATCGGTAGTGCCTTGGAGTGGGTGGAGCGGTTCCACATCGACGGACTGCGCGTGGACGCAGTGGCGTCCATGCTGTACCGGGATTACAGCCGTGCTGACGGTGAGTGGATACCCAACGAGCAGGGCGGGCGAGAGAACCTGCAGGCGGTCGCCTTCCTGAGGCGGATGAACCAGACCCTGCGTGAGCGCTTCCCGGACGTGTTGGTGATTGCCGAGGAATCCACCGCGTGGCCGGGGGTGACCGCGCCGGTGGAGGAGGGCGGGCTTGGCTTCACCCACAAATGGAACATGGGCTGGATGCACGACACCCTGCAGTACCTGGGGCGCGATCCTGTCCATCGCCAGCATCACCACAGCGAGATCAGCTTCGGCCTGGTCTACGCCTTCTCCGAACGCTTCGTGCTTCCGCTGTCGCATGACGAGGTGGTGCATGGCAAGGGCGCGCTGCTGGCCAAGATGGCAGGCGAACCGGCGCAGCGGCTGGCCCAGCTTCGTGCGTATTACGGCTTCATGTGGGCGCACCCGGGCAGCAAACTGCTGTTCATGGGCGGCGAGTTCGGCCAGGGACATGAGTGGTCGCACGATGCAGCACTGGACTGGGAACAGGCGACCAGCAGTGAGGGCCGGGGCCTGTCGCGTCTGGTGGGCGACCTCAATGCCGTGCTCCGCTCCGAACCCGCGCTGCATCGTGACGAGCGCGATGAACGCGGTTTCGACTGGAGCGTGGCCGATGACAGCCGCAACAGCGTGTATGCCTTCATCCGCCGGGATTCTGCCGGCAGCGGCCGCACCCTGCTGGTGGTGAGCAACTTCACCCCGGTGCTGCGCGAGGGTTACCGGGTCGGTGTGCCGCAACCGGGGCGCTGGACGGAACGCCTCAACACCGACAGCGCGCATTACAACGGCGGCAATGCGGGCAACCTCGGAGCGGTGCAGACCGAGCCAAGGCCGATGCATGGCCACGCCCAGTCGCTGCGGCTGACCCTGCCGCCGCTGTCCACGCTGTACCTGCAGGTTGATGCATGACCACAGCGTCCCCGCGTCTGGGCGCTTGGCGTGCGGCCGGTGAGGGGGTGGAGTTCCGTGTGTGGGCGCCGGACGCAGACACGATGACGCTGTGCCTGCAGGGTGCGCTGCGGCCGATGCAACGCGAGCCGGACGGTTGCCACTGGCTGCGGACACAGGCATCGCATGGCGACCGGTACCGGTTCCGCCTCCCTTCAGGCCAGGACGTGCCAGATCCGGCCTCGCGCTGGCAGCCGGACGGCATCGATGGCGACAGCGCCGTGGTGCTGGACACCGGCAGGGCGCAGGCCACGTGGCAGGGGCCTGCCTGGCAGGACCTGGTCATCTGTGAAGTGCACATCGAGGCAGGCGGCGGCCTCGCTGCACTGACCGCGCAGCTGCCGATGCTGGCCGCAACGGGCATCACCGCCATCGAGCTGATGCCGGTTGCGCAGTTTCCCGGCAGGCGCAACTGGGGCTACGACGGTGTGTTCCCCTACGCACCGGCCCATGTCTACGGCGGGCCGGCAGCGCTGAAGGCCTTCATCGACGCGGCGCATGATGCCGGACTGTCGGTGCTGCTGGATGTGGTCTACAACCACTTCGGACCGCAGGGCAACCCTCTGCGTGACTACGCGCGGGCGTTCTTCCGTGACGATCGCAGCACCCCCTGGGGTGAGGCGATCGACTTCCGCCAGCCCTGGGTGCGGCGCTTCTTCATCGACAATGCGCTGATGTGGTTGCGCGACTATGGCTTCGATGGGCTGCGCCTGGACGCGGTACACGCCATCGACGATGACCGCTTCCTGCAGCAGCTGGCCGATGAGGTGCGCGCGGAGGTGCCGCACGCGCACCTGGTGCTGGAGAACGAACGCAACCAGGCGCGGTGGCTGCGCGGTGCCTATCAGGGGCAATGGAACGACGACTTCCACAACGCGCTGCACGTGATGCTGACCGGCGAGCAGGAAGGCTATTACGCGGCCTACGCCGGTCGCGCCGACGCGCTGCTGGCCCGCTGCCTGACAGAAGGATTCGCCTGGCAGGGTGAACCTGACCTGGGCGGCCATCCCCGCGGCGAACCCAGCAGCGACCTGTCGCCCGCGCGTTTCGTTGTATTCGCGCAGAACCACGACCAGGTGGGCAATCGTGCCTTCGGCGAGCGCCTGTCGATGCTGGTGGACCCGGCGCGGCTGCGCGCGGCGCTGGCGCTGACCCTGCTGACGCCGATGATCCCGCTGCTGTTCATGGGTGAACCGTGGCAGGCGCGGTCGCCGTTCCTGTTCTTCACCGACTATGCGCCGCCGCTGGACGAGGCGGTGCGCGAGGGGCGTCGCCGCGAGTTTTCCGGCTTCAGTGCCTTCGCCGATGCCGCCTCGCGTGCGCGTGTTCCGGACCCGAACGATCCGGCCACCCTGCAGGTCTCGTACACGCCGCCGCCCGGCGATGATCCCTGGTCGCAGCAATGGCTGCGTTGCACAGGCGGGTTTTTGGCCCTGCGCAGACGCTATCTGCAGCCCGGCCTGCTGCAGGCCCGGTCGCTGGGTGCGCGGGTGCTTGGCGAGGGGGCGGTGCAGGCGGGTTGGCAGCTGCCATCGGGCCAATGGTGGATCGCGATCAATGTGGGCCCACGGCCCGTGGCGCATGCGATGCCGGCCGGCGAGCGCGTTGTGGGTCCCGACGTTGCCGGTGTGCTGCCGGCAGGTGGCAGTGTTGTTGCGTGCTGGGTGGCGGCATGAGGACGGATATATCGGTTCGGGACGCCGCACGCCGGGCAGGTCTCCTGGAGCGCTGGACCGACGTGGCCGGCGTCGAGCGCGAAGTCGCGCCGGACGTGCTTCGCGCGGTGCTGGAAGGGCTGCACTGCGATGGTGCGCCGGTGCGCGCCCGCTTGCTCACCGCCTGCTGTGGCCAGGTACTGGTGATGCCGGAGGCGACGGGGGCGGCGTGCTGGGTGGATGAACAGGGGCGCGAGCTGCCAGCACGACCTGATGCGCAGGGGCGCTGGCGAGTTCCGGATCAACCGGGCTATTGGCAGTGGCGCCGGGGCGGGCGGCAACAGGCGGTCGCGGTGGCGCCGCCGCGAGCCTGGTGGCCACCGCGCATGCTGCGCGGTTGGGGGCTGTCGGCGCAGGTCTACAGTCTGCGCGCCCGCGGCGATGCAGGTATCGGTGACAGCGCCGGCTGCACACGGTGGCGTGAGCTGCTGCAGCGGCATGGAGGCGATGCACTGGCGTTGAGTCCGCTGCACGCCGGCTTGCCACCCGGCCCGGGCTACAGCCCCTATTCGCCCAGTGACCGGCGTTGGCTAGATCCGCTGCAGGTATCCCTTTCGCAGGTACTGCCGGAAGCCGCCGACAGCGTGCTGGGCCAGGACGAGGCACTGGCGATGGCAATTGATGCCGCCACCGCTGCACGCCGCATCGACTGGCCGCACTCGGCGGCATTGAAGTGGCGCTGGCTGCGACAGGTGCGCCACTGGCTGCGGCAGCAGGCACCGGCACAGTGCGAGCAGATCGAGACCTGGTGCGATGCGCAGGGCGAACCGCTGCTGCGCTATTGCCAGCATGCCGCCGACGGGATCACCGGGAGCGCCGACGACCATGCATTTTCGCAGTGGCTGGCGCAGCAGGGCTGGGTGCAGGTGCACGCGGCGCTGCGCAGTGATGGCGCGTCGATCGGATTGATTGCCGATCTGGCCGTGGGCTGTGCACCGCAGGGCGTCGAGGCACGCACCGGTGGCGCCGATCTGCTGCAGGGGCTTGAACTGGGTGCGCCGCCGGATGCGTTCAATCCGCTCGGCCAGGCCTGGGGCATCACCAGCTGGTCACCGTTGGCGTTGCACCGCGAGGGCTTTGCACCGTTCATCCGCGTACTGCGCGCCGTGATGGCCGGCCGCGGTGGCCTGCGCATCGACCACATCCTCGGCCTGCAGCGGCTGTGGGTGTTGCCTCACGGCGCTGGCGCCGGGCAGGGCGTGTACCTGCGCTATCCATTCGATGACCTGATCAATCTGCTGGTGCTGGAATCGTGGCGGCATCGCTGCGTGCTGATCGGTGAAGACCTGGGGGTGGTGCCGCCGGGCATCCGCCAGCGGCTGGCAGCCCGGGGCATCCTGGGCATCGAGGTGCTGCCGTTCGCCCGCAACGGCGAGCGCTTCCTGCCGGCGCCGCGGTGGCGCCGCGATGCGGTGGCCATGCCGTCCACCCACGACCTGCCACCACTGGCCGGCTGGCTGCGCGGGCGCGACCTGCGCTGGCGTGCCCGCCTGGGTGAGCTGGAGGACCTGCCGGCGGCACTGCGCGCGCGCGCGCGGGACGTGCAGGCGCTGGCCGCAGTCTGCGGTGGTGGCGGCGCGACCGTGGAGGACGGAGCGCTGTCACTGGTTGCCCATGCAGCGTCGCGGCTGGCGCTGCTGCCACTGGAAGATGTGCTGGGCAGCCGTGCACAGGTGAACCTGCCAGGCACCGTCAGCGGCCATCCGAACTGGCGACGGCGGTTGCCGCTGGCGTGGGACGGTGCCGCCGCCGATGCGCGGCTGGCGCGCCTGAGCAGCACGCGCCGCAGGACGGGACCATGACGAGGTCGCGTGCCACCGCGCGCCTGCAGTTGCACGCAGGCTTTGACCTGGAAGCGGCCGCAGCGCAGGTGCCGTATTACGCCGCACTGGGCGTCAGTCACCTTTACCTGTCGCCGATCGCGACTGCGGTGCCGGGGTCCACACATGGCTACGATGGCATCGACCCGGCCAGCATCAATCCGCAGCTGGGCGGCGAAGCGGCCTTCCGCCAGCTGGCCACCGCGGCGCGCTCACACGGCCTGGGTCTGATCCTGGACATCGTGCCCAACCATCTGGCGGCATCCCCGCACAGCCACTGGTGGAGCGATGTGCTGATGCACGGGCGTCGAAGCCGCCATGCGGGTTGGTTCGATATCGACTGGGAGGCGCCGGGCTGCGAAGGCCGGCTATGGTTGCCGGTGCTGGACCGGCCACTGCACGACGCCGTGCGCGACGGCGTACTGCGGGTCGGGCTGGACGATGAGCGGCCAGGGTTGCGCCATCATGGGCGGGTCCTGCCGTTGTCGCCGCGCAGTCATCCCCTGGACGCCACGCAGTGGCCGGCGTGGGCCGAACGCTGCAACCGCAGCGTCGAACGGTTGCAGGCACTGCTGCAGCGGCAGCACTACCGGCTGGCGTGGTGGCGCACGGCAGGCGATCAGGTGAACTACCGGCGCTTCTTCGATATCAACGAACTGGCCGCGCTGCGGGTGGAGCGCGACGAGGTGTTCGAAGCGGTGCATGCGCTACCGTTGCGGCTGGTGCGTGAGGGCTGGGTGGATGGCCTGCGCATCGACCATGTGGACGGACTGTCGTCGCCGGGCGCCTATCTGCAGCGCCTGCGCGAAGCGATCAACGCTGCCTGCGCGGCCGGGAGCCGTGATCCGGAGGCGGTGACTTTGCACGTCGAGAAGATACTGGCCGAGGGCGAGCAGCTGCCCGAGGGGTGGGCCTGCGACGGGACCACCGGCTATGACTTCATGGACCAGGCTGGCGCGTGGCTGCACGATCCGGCAGCGGCGCCCGCGCTCTCACGCGCCTGGCAGGCGGCGAGCGGCGACACGCGCGATTTTGACCAGATACAGCAGGACGCGCGCGGGATGCTGCTGCGCCAGTCGCTTCACACCGACTTCCAGCGCCTGCTGCGCAGTGCGCAGCAGGTTCTGCAGCCCCGGCTGGCCGAGGCCGACATCGGTACGGCCGCCCTGGCGCGCGCGCTGGCCGCGCTGCTGCGGCACTACCGCACCTATCGCCCGTATTCGCTGCGTGACGCCGGTGAGCGGAAGGCATTGGTCGCCGCTGCTGCCGCCGCGCGAGCCGCGCTGGACGGTGCCGGACGGGCGGCACTGGACCTGCTGCTGCAGGCACTTCCCGGCCAGCCACCGGCTGAAAGCGAGCTGCGCGTGCGCTTCGGGCAGCTGGCCGCGCCGTTGAACGCCAAGTCGGTGGAGGATACCGGCTTCTATCGTTACTTCAGACTGCTCTCACGCAACGAAGTCGGCAGTGATCCGCAGCGGCTGGGCATGCAGGGACGCGAGCTGCTGCAGCATGCAGCGCGGCGCCTGCGACGCCATCCCGAGGCACTGCTTGCGCTGGCGACCCACGATCACAAGCGGGGCAGCGACAGCCGGGCGCGGCTGGCGGTGCTCAGCACCTGCACGGCGGAGTGGCGGGATGCTGTACGGCGCTGGAGCCGGATGGCCGCCAAGGCCGGCATGCCGCTGCCGTTGCCGGGCGCCGAGGCGTATGCGCTGTGGCAGGCGCTGGTGGCGGCGTGGCCGATGCAGGGCGCCCCCGGTGCCGACTTCGCATCGAGGATGGCGGACTGGCTGACCAAGGCCCTGCGCGAGGGCAAACGGATCAGCAACTGGTCCGATCCCGATGTGGCAGTGGAGGACGCCGCCGTGCAGTGGCTGCACGCGCTGCTGGAGGGAGCACCCTTGCTGCCGGTGCGCGAGGCGCTGGCGGCCTTCGTGGCCCGCATCGCTCCGGCGGGCGCCTGCAATGGATTGGCACAGCTGTGCCTGCAGCACTGCCTGCCCGGTGTGCCTGACCTCTATCAAGGCGGCGAAGGCTGGGACCTGAGCCTGGTGGACCCGGACAACCGCCGGGCCGTGGACTATCCGGCGCGGCAGGCATGGCTGCGGGACACGCGCTCCTGGCCCGCGCTGCTGCAGGACTGGCGGGACGGCGGCATCAAGGCATTCCTGCTGCGGCAGCTGCTGGATTGCCGCCGCAGGCACCCGCACCTTTTCCTGTACGGCGAGCTGCAGCCGCTGTCCGCGCCTGCGCGCTCGCCCTGGCTGGCGTTCGTGCGCAGCCACCAGACGCAGGTACTGCTGGTGATCGTGCAGCGTGGCTCGCCCATCGCCATGCCCGGGCCCGGCCTGAACGTTGTGCGTGACGTCGCCACCGGCCCAACGCTGCGCGGGCTTCCGGCAGGACGCATGCGCAACCTCCTGGACGGACGCATCGAACATTTCAATGAAACCGCGGATGCAGCACGGCTTCTGGCTGGCAGCCCGCTGGCGGTATGGATCAACGAGGAGACGGGTAGGGATGGACAGCAGGGAACGACGGCAGCGGATTGAGGCATTGGCTCACCAGATATGGGAAGCGGAAGGGCGCCCGGACGACCAGCAGCAGCGGCACTGGCACATGGCCGAGCGGCTGGTGGAGGCCGAGATTGCCGCGGCGCGCGGCGAGGAGGGCAGCGATGGCGAGCCGTAAGTGGGCACAGACCTCGCGCGTGCGCGAAGGCCGGCCCTTCCCGCTGGGTGCAACCTGGGACGGGCTGGGCGTGAACTTCGCGCTGTACTCGCGGCATGCCACCCGGGTCGAACTCTGCCTGTTCGACGCGCGCAACCGCGAGGTCGAACGCATCGCGCTGCCCGAGTACACCAATGAGATCTGGCACGGCTATCTGCCCGATGTAAGGCCCGGGCAGCGCTACGGTTACCGGGTGCACGGTCCGTATGCGCCGGAGGAAGGGCATCGCTTCAATCCCAACAAGCTGCTGCTGGACCCTTACGCCAAGCAGATCGTCGGCGAGCTGAAGTGGGCGCCCCACCTGTTCGGCTACACCCTGGGCCATCGCGATGGCGATCTCAGTTTCGACCGCCGCGACAGCGCCAGCTACATGCCACGCTGCGCCGTGATCGATCCGGCCTTCAGCTGGGGTGTCGAGCGTGCACCCGAAACGGCCTGGGACAGGACCGTGATCTACGAAGCGCACGTGCGCGGGTTGACCATGCAGCATCCTGATGTCCCGCAGGCCGAGCGCGGCACCTTCTCTGCACTGCGGCATGATGCGGTGGTGGATCACCTGAGCCATCTGGGTGTGACCGCCATCGAGCTGCTGCCCGTGCACGCCTACGTGGACGACCAGCAGCTGCTCGAGCGTGGGCTGCGCAACTACTGGGGGTACAACACCATCGGCTTCTTCGCCCCACAGCCGCGTTACCTGTCGACGGGCACCGTGGCCGAGTTCAAGCAGATGGTCGCGCGGCTGCACAATGCCGGCATCGAAGTGATCCTGGACGTGGTCTACAACCACACCGCCGAGGGCAACGAGCTGGGCCCCACGCTGTCGTTCAAGGGCATCGACAATGCCAGCTACTACCGATTGGCCGATGATCGCCGCTATTACATCAACGATACCGGCACCGGCAACACGTTCGACCTGACCAATGCCGGCGCGCTGCGCATGGTAATGGACTCGCTGCGCTACTGGGTGACCGAGATGCGGGTGGACGGTTTCCGCTTCGACCTGGCGACCATTCTTGGCCGTGAGCGCCATGGCTTCGACGCCTCGGGCAGCTTCCTCGATGCGGTACGCCAGGACCCGGTCCTGAGCCAGGTGAAGCTGATCGCCGAGCCCTGGGACATCGGCCCGGGCGGCTACCAGCTGGGCCAGTTCCCGCCGGGTTGGGCGGAATGGAACGACCGCTTCCGCGATACAGTGCGCGCGCTGTGGCGTGGCGATGGCGGGCAGCTGCCGGAGTTCGCCACCCGTTTCACCGGCTCGGCCGACCTGTTCGAACACCACGGCAGGCGGCCGTCGGCCAGCATCAACCTGGTAACGGCACACGACGGGTTCACCCTGCACGATCTGGTGAGCTACAACGACCGCCACAACGAGGCCAACGGCGAGGACAACCGCGATGGCCATTCGCACAATCTTTCCAGCAACCACGGTGTGGAGGGCGACACCGATGATCCGGCGATCCTCTCGTTGCGTGCACGGCAGATGCGCAACCTGCTGGCCACGCTGCTGCTGTCGCAGGGCACGCCCATGCTGCTGGCCGGCGACGAGTTCGGCCATTCGCAGCAGGGCAACAACAACGCGTACTGCCAGGACAACCCGCTGAGCTGGATCGACTGGGAGCGTGCCTCGCAGCCGGCGGCGCAGGCGCAGGTGGCATTCGTGCGGCGTGCACTATCGCTGCGCCGGCGCTATGGCCTGCTGCGCAGGAACCGGTTCCTGCGCGGCGAATACGATGAAGCGCTGGGCCTGCGCGATATCGACTGGCGGCATCCGGACGGCCGCAGCATGGAGGAGGCGGACTGGCACGACCCCGAACTGCGCGCGCTGCTGATTGTGCTGGACGGTCGAAGCCCCGACAGCGGCCTGCGTGAGCCCGGGCGGCATGTCAGCCTCGCCCTGCTGTTGAATGCCGGAGACCAGCCGCAGCGGTTCCGCGTATCGGATCAGGCGCTGTCGTTCCGGCGCGTACTGCTGCAGACCGACGAGGCGCCGCTGGAGCAGGACGGCACCGGCGACTGGACCCTGCCGCCGCGCAGCCTGTGCCTGCTCGCGGCCAGCAGCGCCTGATTGCAGCGCGCCCGCTCGGCGCGAAGACCGATCGGCAGCGCCGGGTCCCGCCCGGCCTGCCGTGAATCAGCCCAGCAGATGGCGCAGCAACCCGGCCGAGACCACGCCGATCAGCACGGTCGGCAGCATCGACAGCCGGGTGGCGGCCAGCAGGGTGATGGCCAGCGCAGGCAGATCGGCGGGCTTGTCGGCGACGAAATCCGGGGCGATCACCGAGATCAGCACGCAGCCCGGCGCGGCCTCCATGACCGTCACCGCACGCTTGCCGAGGGTGCGGTTGCGCAGGGCCAGGAAGCCGATGATGCGGGTGAGGTAGGTAACGGCTGCCATCAGCACGATGGTGAGCAGCGAGCTCCACTGGATCATGCCGCGTCCTCCGCCAGCAGCCAGGCGGCCACCAGCCCGGCCAGCGCACCGCTGGCGACGTACCAGGCGCCCGGAACCAGCAGATGGGTGCCTGCGGCCACCAGCAGGCTGACCAGCCAGGGCCGCGCTGCGCGCAGGCCCTGCCACATGCCACGCAGCAGCACCAGGAACACCGCGGGGAAGGCCATGTCGAATCCATAGGCATGGATGTCGCCCAGCAGCGGGCCGGCGATCGCCCCCAGCGTCGTGCAGGTCACCCAGACCCCATACAGGCCGGCCGAGGTGCCCAGGTAGTAGGCGAGGCTGAAACCGTGCATGCGCCGCCGCGCGTCGGCGACACCCAGGGCCCAGCTTTCGTCGCACATGAAGAACAACGCCGGCAGCGTGCGACGGCGTGGCAGGTGCTGCAGCAGCGGTGCCAGGCTGGCCCCCATCAACAGATGGCGGCTGTTGACCAGCGCGGTGATCGCTACGATGAGCGCGATGTGCGGAGGTGACGTCCACAGCTCGACGGCGGCGAACTCCGAGCCACCGGCGAAGTTGAGCCCGGTCATGAGCGGTACTTCAAGCGCCGACAGGCCCTTCTGCGCAGCCTGTGCACCGAGCACCAGGGCGAAGGGAACAAAACCGATCATCACCGGCACGGCAGCGCGCAGGCCGCGCAGGAATTCGGCGCGGGGCGTGACGTGGCAGGGGGCGTCAGGCGGAAGGAGGGAGCGTGGGGCGTCCATGTGGCGGAAGCGAGTGAGGGGTGCTTCATCCTAGCGGCGACGGCACGAAATCGGGTTGCGTTGATGCCATTCAATTGAGAATGTTGCGCATCTGATGCGGCAGATGGCCATGAGGGTGAAATCCAATGCAATCTCAACTCGATAACCTTGATCGCCGGATTCTCGAGGCGCTGCAGGTCGATGGTCGTCTGCAGAACCTGGAGCTGGCCAGGCAGGTCGGTCTTTCGCCGTCGGCCTGCCTGCGCCGGGTCCGCCTGCTGGAGGAGGGCGGCTACATCGACCGCTACGTGGCGCTGCTGAACGAGACCAAGGTTGGACGGGGCTTCACCGTATTCGTGCGGGTCTGGCTGCGTGGGCAGGACGAGGACACCACCAACCACTTCATAAACAGCATCAAGTCCCTGCCGGAAGTGCTTGAATGTCATCTGATGGCAGGCGATTGCGATTTTCTGCTGCGGGTGGCCGTGGCCGACCTGGATGCGTATCGCCAGTTCCAGATCCGGCATCTGAACAGGATCGCCGGGGTGCAGAACACCAAGACCGAGATCCCGATGCAGCGGATCAAGCAGACCACCCGGCTGCCGCTTTGAGGCCACGCCGCGCCGGCCCCCGGTGCGGTGGTCATCGCAATGACATCTGCCCCCGGTAGGGTCTGACCCCGCTTGCCGGGCGCGCGCGGGCGACCTCCCGGTCGTGCCGCCTGCCTCCGTCACAGCTGCGGTCGCTGCCGAGGGTCATGTGTTCAACGTCAGGGGGCTGGATGGACGCCACGCGGTCAGAACATGGAGAGTGGCCATCGCTGCGTGGCTGCTGCTGGCCTTCGTCGCCACGGCCGAGGACGACGTCCGTGCCTACGACATCCCGGCGCAGCCGCTGGAACAGGCAGTCGAGCGCTTCAGCGTCAGCAGCGGGTGGTCGGTGATGTACGCCGGCGAACTCGCTGCCGGTCGGCGCAGTTACCCGCTGCACGCCAGCCTGCCGCCGCTGCAGGCGCTGCAGACCCTGCTGCAGGAGACCGGCGTCGAAGCCGAGGTGATCGGCGCGCAGCGCGTGGTGCTTCGGCTGGGCGCGCAACCCGAACGCGCAGCCGGTACCGTCGGCCTGCTGCCGGAATCCGAGCGCAGCCGTCGTTTTGGCGGGCTGCAGCAGCGGCTGCGCGACGCGTTCTGTGACGACCCCCTGCTCGCACCGGGCCGCTACGCGGCGACGCTGCGTTTCCGCATCACCGCCGAGGGCCATGTCGACGAAGCCGAACTGCTCGTCGGCAGCGGCGACGCCCGTCGCGATCGGCGCCTGTTGCTTGCCATCGGCAGGCTGGCGCCGTCCATCGACGCCGCCGCGTTGCCGCAGCCGGTGACGCTGCAGATCCAGCCCTCCCGTGCCGACCACGACTGCGGCCGGCGGCAGCCCCTTCCATGATTTCAAGGATTCGAACATGAGCAACGGAACGGCCGGGGCGGTGGACCTGATGGATCACCTGCTGGGGGCCTACGATGAACTCAAGCGCCGGCTGGTGCGCAAGCTGGGCTCGGAAGAGCTGGCAGGCGATGCGCTGCAGGACACCTGGATGCGCCTGAGCGCACGTCGCGACCGGCTGGACCCGGTGCAGAATCCGGCGGCCTATCTGCTGCGGATGGCGATGAACACCGTGATCGATCGGCAGCGCGCCGACCATCGCCTGCTCAGCCTGGAAGAAGTGGACGCACTGATGGAGATGGCCGATCCGGGCCCCGGTCCGGCTCAGGCTGCGGAGCTTGATCGTGCCCTCGAAGACATGGTCGGCCTGCTGCACCGCATGCCCGAACGCCGCCGCCGGATCCTGCTGGCGATCCGCGTGGACGGCCTGCAGCAGCGGGACGTGGCCGAGCAGCTGGGCGTGTCGCTGCGGCTGGTGCAGCGCGAACTGAAAGCGGCCCAGGACTATCTGGCCGAGCGCAGCGGGCAGGACCGGCAGGTGCGGTTCTGACCGGCGGCGTCCGTCTACACTTTGACGCCGAGCAGATCCCCGCAGCGTGCGGGCATGGCTGGACTGCGCATGGACCCTGATGATCGCCCGCACCGCACGCTCGACGCCGTGGAGCGCCAGGCCCACGCCTGGGTGGTGCGTCTGACGTCGGGCGAGGCCACGGCAGCCGACGGACGCAGGTTCCGCCAATGGTGCGCGACCGATTCGCGTCACCGCGAAGCGTTTGCCCGTGCGCGGCGGCAATGGGAGCAGGTGCGCGTGGCCGGTGAGCAGGTCCCGGCTGCGGCGCGCCAGCCGCAGGCACCGGGCCTGGCACGGCGATGGAGCCGGCGTGCATTCCTGGGGGCGGCCATCGCCGCCCCCGCCAGCCTCGCCGTGGTGGCAGCGATCCGTCCACCGTTGGGGCTGTGGCCGTCGGTGAGTGCGATGGCGGCCGACTTCCATACCGGCACCGGCGAGCGCCTCCAGCTTGCGCTGACGCCGCAGTTGACGCTGGAGCTGGATACGCAGAGCAGTCTGCGGCGCCGGATGGGTGCGGGTGGCGAGGGTTACGAGCTGGTGCAGGGGCAGGCGGCATTCGAGACCGCTGCGGGTTCACGCCTCGCACTGTACGCGGGGCCGGGCTGTGTGATCGCCGATGAGGACGCAGCCCGGCTGGACGTGCGCAATACCGGGGGACACGTCCGGGTGACGTGCCTGCGCGGCAGCGCCCGCATCGAGCACCCGCAGGGCCGGCTGCGGCTGCAGGCCGGACAGCAGACCCGCTACGACGAACGCCTGAGCGGCGTGGTGGCCGAGGCCGTGGCCGGCGAGGTCAGCGCCTGGACCGAAGGCATGCTGGTGTTCCGCCGCGCGCCGTTGCGCGAGGTGGTGGACGAGATCAATCGCTATCGCCGCGGCAGGGTCCTGCTCGGTGACGGCGCACAGGCGCGTGCGCCGGTCAGCGGTCGCTTCCGCATCGATGACCCGGACGCGGCGCTGGAACAGCTGCGGTTGACGCTGTCGTTGGAGCTGCGTCGCTTCCCGGGCGGTATCGCCGTCCTGGGGTAGAGTCCCCGGCCACGCGCGTCGCGTGGCTGCCGCATGCAAGGAGAAGCCAAGGAATGCGCAACGAGACCATCGGTGTGCTCGACCTGCGACGCAACCTGTCCGCATTGCTGGAGACCACGCAGCGGCGTCCATTGACGGTGCATCGCTATGGATCGCCCTGGGTCTGCGTGGTCTCCGATCCGCAGTGGCAGGAACAGTCCGTGCTGCTGGACTTCGACCCGCAGGGCCATCCGCTGGCTGCCCTGCTGAGGTTGCAGCAGGCGCTGTCGCTGCCGGAGAAGGGCAGCGTATCACCGGCAATGGCGGCCCGCGGTCTGCTGCTGATGGCGATGCATGGCATACAGGGCCTGCCACAGTTGCACGATCAGGTGATCCATCACCGCTTGTGGCACTGGTTCGTGGCCGGTGCGGTGATTGCGATGGACGGATGGCAGTTGCCGGCACTGCGCCAGGCCACGGCCGCGTTGCTGGCCGACGCGGACGCGGCCGGGTTGCTGTCCGCATTTGCCCGACGTCCCGACGTGATGGTGCTGGCACGACAATGCGGCGGCATCGCTCCGTTGCTGGATGCCGATGCCTGCAGGCGCATGACGTCGCTGTGACAGAGCGGCTGAAGCGCAACGCACGGCACATCACGCGCAACGCGCTGTCGCTTCATCGACCCTGCTGACGTCTTCTCCAGAGTACGGCGCATCCGCGTCGTGGAGCGCAGGCAGCGTCGATGGCGGAACGTCGCAGGATCAGCATGCTCGAGCTGGATCGCCACCTGAGCCGGTCGCTGGAACAGGCCCGGCACGCGCCGCTGTGCGTACAGCGCTACGGGCATCCGTGGGTCTGGGTGCTTTCCAGCGACGCCTGGGCGGACGCCGCGCGATGGGCGGCGCTGGACGTCGAGGCGCATCCGCTGCTGGCGCTGCGCCGCGCAACCGATGCGCAACTGCCGGCGTGGCCGGAGGCAGCCATCGCGACGCTGCCCCTGGACATGGACGATGTCCGCATGCTGCAGCGTGCCGTTCTGCTGCTGTGGGTGCAGGCACTGGACAGCGCGCAACGGGTACACGATGACCTGCGCCATCACCAGGTGTACCGCCGCTTCGTCGGCTTCGGCCGTGGCAGCGCCTGGTCGCCGACGCAATGCGTGCGGATCCTGCAGGCCAGTCGCCACCCGCTGCTGCGTCGCTGCGTGGAAGGCGCGTTGGCGGCGGTACCTGCAACGCTGCTGCAGTCGGCTGGCGTGCCGCCGGCGGGCGCCAGCGCAGACAGGGTGGAGAAGCAGCGAATTGCAGGTGGATGTTTATCGTACTGACACATGCGCCGCTGACCATGGTGCAGCGGTCCCTTCCAGGATGACGAGGGCGGAACAATGGCAAGACAGCTTCGTGGTGGCAGGGCCCGGCAGCACGGTTTCAGCCTGATCGAGATCATGGTGGTGGTGGTGATCATCGGCATTCTTGCCGCACTGATCGTGCCGCGCCTGATGGATCGTCCCGATCAGGCGCGGGTGGTGGCGGCACGCCAGGACATCGCCGCACTGATGCAGGCGCTGAAGCTCTATCGCCTGGACAATGGCCGCTACCCCAGCACCGAGCAGGGATTGCAGGCGTTGGTGGCGCCGCCCCAGAGCAGCGGCGCGATGCCGACAACCCCCTATCTGGACCGCCTGCCGAACGACCCGTGGGGGCATCCGTACCAGTACCAGAACCCGGGCGCGCACGGCGACATCGACGTGTTCTCCCTTGGCGCGGACAGCAAGGCCGGAGGTGATGCCGGCAATGCGGACATCGGCTCCTGGCAGCTGTGAGGTCCACCGATGTCGCCTCCGATGGCAGCCTTTCCGTGTCGTCGCCAGCAGGGCATGGCGGTGATCGTCGCGATGCTGGTGGTCGCACTGGTGGCGGTGATCGCGACCGCGCTGCTGACCCGCCAGGCCGCGCAGCTGCGTGCGCTGCGTGGCGACCAGCTGCGGGCGCAGGTACGCATGGCCGTGGATGCCGCGCTGGAGCGCGCGGGGCAGCAGCTTCGTGAAGACGCGCGCGAGCAGCTGACCACCGTGCGCGACGGTCGCTGGGCACGGCCGGTGCAGCTGGATGCGCCGCTGCCGGTGCGCCTGCAGATGGTGGACGCGCAGTCGCTGTTCAACCTGCGCAACCTGTTGTCGCAGGGCCAACCGGATGCGCAGGCGCGGCAGGCCTTCGTGGCGCTGTGCGTGGAGCAGGGGGTGTCTGCGGCCGCATGCAGCGGTGCCGCGGACCACATCCAGGCACGGCTGCGCGACGGTGATCGCGCCGCGCAGGCGCCCCTGCCGCGCGAAGCCCTGATCGGGCAGGCGCTGGCCGGTGCCGAGCCACGCGCCGTCCGGGCGTTGTCCCGGCGCACGGTGGTGTTGCCGGCGCAGACGCTGGTCAACGCCAATACGACTGACCTGGCCGTGCTGCAGGCGGTTGCACCCGGCGCTGATCCGGGCCGGCTGCGGGCGCTGGTGGACGAGCGCGATGGCGGCCGCTGGCTGCTCAACCGCGGTGATATCGCCAACCGCCTGCAGGTGAGCAGCGAGCAGATGTCGGTGATGCCGCTGGGCATCCACAGTGAATGGTTCCTGGCGGTCGGACAGGTCCAGGCAGACGACCGCGATGTCGATTTCCGCGCGTTGATCTGGCGTGAGTACCGCGATGACAGCGTGCGCGTGCAGCGTGTATGGACGAGGATCGGCGCATGAGCGTGCAGCTGCGGGTGCGCCTGCCGGCGCTGGATCGACTGCAGGCCGACAGCCGGGTGGAGTGGGCGCAACTGCAACGCGGTGACGTGGCGGCGCATGGCTGCGAGGCGCTATCGGCGCTGGGACAGCGCCATCCGCAGGCACAGGTGCACGCCTGCCTCGATCCGCATGACCTGATCCTGCTGGAACTGCAGCTGCCGCCGCTGTCAGGTCGCCGGCTGCAGGCCGCGCTGCAGGGCGAGGTGGAGGCGATGCTGCTGGACGACCTGCAGGATGTTGCGCTGGCCAATGGGCCGCAGGCGGCTGACGGGACCGTGCCGGTGGCATGGCTGGGCCAGCAGGCCGTGGCCCAGGCGCAGCAGCTGCTGGCGTCGTGCGGCCTGAGCCTGCAGGGGCTGTACCCGACGCCGCTGCTGCTGCCGTGGACGGAGGGGCGGGCCACGCTGGAGGCGAAGGGCGAGCACCTGCTGGTACGCAGCGGGCGCGACCGCGGCTTCGTGCAGTGGAGTGGCGGGCGCGACGTGGCAGGCGTGCTGCAGGCAACCTCCCTGCGCCTGCAGCAGGCCGGCGTGCAGGCCGTGCAATGGGTGCATGCGGTGCCCTCGGGTTGGCCCGGACACCTGCAGACCAGCACAGTGGCCGCGGGCAGCGAGGCCAGCGGCCCGCTGCCGGCATGGGCACTACCGCTGCAGCGCGGCGGACGACGCCTGCCACGAGTGGCGATCGGGCTGGCACTGGCGGCCGGGGTGCTCGCCGCGACGGGCCTGCAGTTGCAGGTCTCGCGCTGGCGCGGCGAAGGTGAGGCGTTGCAGCGGGAAATGACGCGGCAGTTCAGCGCGCAGTATCCGGAAATCACCGAGGTACTGGATCCGGTCCTGCAGGCACGGCGTGCGTTGGCCGCACCGGTGCAGACGGCTCCACTGCCGCGGATACAGCAACAGGTCGCGCTGGCATTGCAGGCGGTTCCGGAGCTGGCCGGCCGCGTTCGCGGCATGGACTACACGCCCGGCGCGCTTGAACTGGAACTGGACGCCGATGCGCAGGCGCTGGCCGATGATGCGCAGCATCTGGAAAGATGGCAGCAGGCGGCGCAGGCGCAGGGCCTGCAGCTGGTCCGCCAGGGCGGTGGCCGCCTGCGGCTGAGCACCGGGGGCAGCCGATGAGGGTGCGGACTGCGTGGATGGAAGGCGGCATCGCGGCGCTGTCGCAGTGCTGGCGGCGCCTGCAGCTACGCGAGCGCGTCATGCTGACGACGATGGTGGGTGCACTGCTGGCCGCTGCGCTGTGGGCATTCTGGCTGGAGCCCCTGCTGAAGCAGCGCAGCTACTGGCAGGTTGAGCTGCCGCGCCTGCAGGCACAGATGCGGGCACTGGCGCCCTTGCTGGACGCGCGCGAGCGCCAGCGCCTGGCCCGGGAGCAGCGGCCGACACTGGCCAGCCTGCGTTCGCGGATCGCCGCCGCCGGCCTTGCCGATGGGGTGCGGGTCGACGCGCGCGATGGACGCTGGCACCTGCAGGTGCAGTCGGTGCCCGCCGATGTGCTCTGGAACTGGCTCCTGCCGCTGCTGGCCGACCCGACCATCGAACTGCAACGACTGCAACTGCAACGCACAGGGGACGCGGATATGCCGGCGGCACGCATTTCAGGAAGCATCGTGATGAAGGCCGTTGCGGGTGAGCTTCGATGAGGTCGATGCACGGTCTTGCCTGTGGCGCGGTGCTGGCTCTGGTCGTGGGGATGGTCCACCTGCCCGCGCCGGTATGGGCGCAGGATGCCAGCGACGAGCCGGTGCAGTTGAATCTGGTGGATACCGATATCGGTGGCGTGCTGCGGATGGCAGCGCGTTTCACCGGCCGCCAGTTCCTGATCGATCCACGTGTGACCGGCAAGATGACGGTGGTGTCGGATGGTCCTGTCAGTCGCGCGCAGGCCTATCAGCTTCTGCTCGGCGCACTGCGCATGCGTGGCTTCGCCGTGGTCGAGAACGGTGGCATCAGCCGGGTCGTGCCACAGGCCGATGCCAAGCTGCTGGGCGGCCGGGTAGGCGGCGGAGCGGCAGGCGGAGAGGTCGCCACACGGACCTTCGCGCTGCGTTACGAGAATGCGGCCGCACTGGTCGCGGTGCTGCGGCCGATGATCAGTCCGGACAACCCGATCACGGCCAACGCGGGCAACAATACGCTGGTCATCACCGACTATGCCGACAATCTGGAACGCATCGCGCGGGTGATCGCCAGTGTGGACACCCCGGCTGGCATGGACACCGACGTGGTCAAGCTGCAGCAGGGGATCGCCGTGGATGTGGCCGCGATGGTCGCACCGTTGCTGGATGCGCAGGGCGCCGAGCCGGGCCAGAAGGTGATGGTGATGGCCGATCCGCGCAGCAACAGCGTGCTGCTGCGCTCCAGCAGCCCGGGGCGCACGCGGTTGGCACGCCAGCTGGTGGAGAAGCTGGACCGGGCACAGGACGAGTCCGGCAACCTGCATGTGGTCTATCTGCGCAATGCACAGGCCACGCAGCTGGCGGGCGTGCTGCGTGGCGTGGTGGCCGGGCAGAGCGACGCGCAGGCGATGGGCAGCAGCGAGGGCATCACGCCGCTGCCTGGCGGGTCCGCTCGCAGCGCGCCGACGCAGCCGCAGCCGCAGCAGGCCGGGGCCACGGGCAATGCGCTGCCGTCGCAGCGGCTCGATCCGGACCGGCGCGACCCCGCTGATGCCGGCAGCAGTGGCTTCAGCCAGAACGGCATCTCCGTACAGGCCGATGTCGCTACCAACACGCTGCTGATCTCGGCGCCGGAGCCGGTGTACCGCAACCTGCGTCGGGTGATCGACCAGCTCGACCAGCGGCGCGCGCAGGTGCTGGTGGAAAGCCTGATCGTGGAAGTCAACCAGACCGATGCCGCTGAACTGGGGGTGCAGTGGATGCTGGGCAATGGCCGTACGTTCGCAGGCACCCACTTCGGTGGTGCGACCGGCGGCAGCGGCCTCAATGGCACCGCGCGCACCACGCTGGACGTGCTGCCGCGCGATGGACTCAACGTGGGCGTGATCGATGGCACCATCACGCTGCCGGGCGTGGGCCAGATCCTCAACATGAAGGCACTGGCCAACGCGCTGCAGAGCAAGGGCGGTGCCAACATCCTGTCCACGCCGAACCTGATGACGCTGGATAACGAGGCCGCCAGCATCATGGTCGGCCAGACCGTTCCATTCGTCAGCGGCCGCTATGTCACCGACGGCGGAGGTGGCAGCAACAATCCGTTCCAGACCATCGAGCGCGAGGACATCGGCCTGAAGCTGCGGGTACGCCCGCAGATCTCCGAAGGCGGGACGGTGAAGCTGGACATCTATCAGGAAGTGAGCAGCATCGACGGGCAGAGCTCCAGCAGCGAGGGCATCATCACCAACAAGCGGGCACTGGACACCAGCGTGCTGCTCGACGACGGCCAGATCATGGTGCTGGGCGGCCTGCTCGAGGACAGCGTCAGCCACGGTCGCGACGCGGTGCCGGGCCTGGGCCGGATTCCGGTACTGGGCGCGTTGTTCCGCAGCGACACGCGCAGGCGCGCCAAGACCAACCTGATGGTGTTCCTGCGACCGCACGTGGTGCGTGACCCGGCGGCCGGCCAGCGCCTGACCCGCGATCGCTACGACTACATGCGCAACGCCCAGGCCGGTGCACAGCCGGTGCAGAGCTGGGCATTGCCGGCGCTGTCGGCGCCGCAGCTGCCGCCACAGGACCTGGGTACGCTCGGCCAGGGCAACGCGCGCGACGGCCAGGGGCGACCATTGCAGAACACCAGTCTGGCCGCCCTGTACCCGACCGGCGAGGGCACCGCGCAACATGTGCAGTTCGCGCAGGGCCTGGACCCCGCACGCGCCGCGCAGGCGGTGGCGCAGGTGCGGGCATTGGGGCTGCAGGCGTACGCAGAAGCCACACCCGGCGCAGCGGGTCAGCGCCTGCGGGTGCGACTGCCACGCGATCCGGCACAGCTGGACCCGGCCCTGCAGCAGCTGCGGGGCTTGGGATACACCCCGGAGCTGGTGATCGGGCCGTGACCGTGGCCAACGATCTGCGATCACTGCCGTATGCCTGGGTGCGCAGCCACGGTGTGCTGCTGGCCGACACGGATGATGGGCCGGTCCTGCTGGGTACCGCCGAGACGCCGGCCTGGGCTGTCGCCGAGCTTCGCCGCCGGCATGGACCCCTGCCGTTCCAGCAACTGGACAGTGCGGCCTGGCAGCAGCGGCTGGGCGAACAGTATCGTGACGGCGGCGACGCCGCGGCGGTCGTCGGCGCGGCGGAGAGCGAAGTCGACCTTGACCGGCTGATGCAGGACATGCCGGAGATCACCGACCTGCTGGATGCACAGGATGACGCGCCGGTGATCCGCATGATCAATGCGCTGCTGGCACAGGCCGCGCGCGATGGCGCCAGCGACCTGCACATCGAGCCGTTCGAGACCCATTCGGTGGTCCGCTACCGTGTCGATGGCACGCTGCGCGACATGGTGCAGCCGCGGCGCGCCCTGCATGCCGCCCTGGTGTCGCGCATCAAGATCATGGCGCACCTGGATATTGCCGAGAAGCGCCTGCCACAGGACGGGCGCATCGCCCTCCGCGTAGGCGGCCGGCCGCTGGACATCCGCGTGTCCACCGTGCCGACCGGGCACGGCGAGCGCGCGGTGCTGCGCCTGCTGGAGAAGGATGCCGGCCGGCTGCAGCTGCAGCGCCTTGGCATGGCCGACGACACCCTGGCCACGTTCACCGGCCTGATCCGCCAGCCACACGGCATCGTGCTGGTCACCGGCCCGACCGGCAGTGGCAAGACCACCTCGCTGTACGCAGCGCTCGGCCAGCTCGACAGCAGCACCAGCAACATCCTCACCGTGGAGGATCCCGTGGAGTACGACTTCGCGGGCATCGGCCAGATCCAGGTCAATGCGCGTATCGGGATGACCTTCGGCACCGCGCTGCGCGCGATCCTGCGCCAGGACCCGGACACCATCATGATCGGTGAGATCCGCGACCTGGAAACCGCGCAGATCGCCGTGCAGTCGTCACTGACGGGTCATGGCGTGCTGGCCTCGCTGCATACCAACGATGCGATCTCGGCAGTGACCCGGCTGGCAGACATGGGGGTGGAGCCGTTCCTGCTGGCGTCTTCGCTGCGCGGTGTGCTGGCACAGCGGCTGGTAAGGCGCCTGTGCATGCAGTGCCGGCGCGCGGAGGTCGACGCCGACGGTCGCACGGTGTGGCGGGCAGTGGGCTGCGCAGCCTGCGCACACAGCGGCTACCGCGGGCGAACCGGCATCCATGAGCTGTTCGTGGTCGATGATCGGGTGCGCGCGCTGATCCATGAAGGGCAGGGCGAGCCCGCGCTGCGCCAGGCGGCTCGGGCCGCCGGCATGCGCAGCCTGCGCGAGGACGGCCAGCGTTGGGTCGACAGCGGCCTGACCACGCTGGAGGAAATCCTGCGCGTCAGCGGCGACGGTTGACGCGACGATGGCGCTGTTCGACTACCAGGCCGCCAACGCGCAGGGACGCATCGAAAAGGGCCAGGTGGATGCCGACAGCCCGCGTGGCGCGCGCCAGCTGCTGCGCGGGCGTGGGCTGACGCCCGTGCAGGTCAGCCCCGCGCGCGGCGCAGGCGGGGGCTGGGGGACACGCCGGCTTTCAGCGAGCGAACTGGCCTGGGCCACCCGCCAGCTGGCCAGCCTGCTCGCCGCCAGCCTGCCGCTGGAGGGCGCATTGAGTGCCGTCATCGAGCAGGCAGAGCGACCGCATGTGGCTCAGGCGCTGACCTCGGTGCGCGCCGATGTGCGTGCGGGTCAGCGCTTGACCATGGCCCTGGCGGCCCGGCCGCGCGACTTCCCGCCGATCTATCGCGCCCTGGTCGGCGCCGGCGAGGACTCGGGCGACCTGGCGCGGGTGATGGAACGCCTGGCCGATTACATCGAGGAGCGCAATGCGCTGCAGGCCAAGGTGCTCACGGCGTTCATCTATCCAGCGGCGATCAGTCTGGTATCGGTGGCGATCGTGATCTTCCTGCTCAGCTATGTGGTGCCGCAGGTGGTGACAGCGTTCGTGCAGGCACGACAGACACTGCCGATGCTGACCCAGGTGATGCTGGCCGCCAGCGCGTTCGTGCGCAGTTGGGGTGCATGGACAGCGCTGGGCATCGGCCTGCTGGTTGCAGCATGGCGGCTGGCGTTGCGCCGCACCGATCTGCGCCTGCGCTGGGATGCGATGCTGCTGCGCGTACCGGTGATGGGGCGCTTCGTGCTTGGCGTGAACAGTGCGCGCTTCGCCTCGACGCTGGCCATCCTGCTCGATGCCGGCGTGCCGTTGCTGCGCGCCTTGGAGGCGGCGCGGCAGACACTGGGAAACACGCTGCTGGCGCGCTGCGCCGAGGATGTCGCCGCGCGCGTGCGTGAAGGCGCGGCACTGGGCGCTGCGTTGAAAGTGCAGAAGGTCTATCCGCCGATCCTGGTGCATCTGGTCACCAGTGGTGAAAAGACCGGCACACTTGCGCCCCTGCTGGATCGCGCCGCGCAGACCCTCTCGCGCGAGATCGAGCGGCGCGCGATGGCACTGACCGCACTGCTCGAGCCGACCATGATCCTGGTGATGGGCGGGGTGGTGCTGACCATCGTGCTGGCGGTGCTGATGCCGATCATGGAAATGAACCAGCTAGTGCAGTGACGGGCGTGCGGCGCACAGGCCACGCTTCTCCACACAATCCTCCATACCTTTTCTCGATCTTCCACAGGTTTCTTAAGCGGCCTGTCATCGGCACGGACGAGCATGAGCCTGTCGTCGCGGAGCGGGCTGGGAGGCCCTCAGCGACAGCAGGCGTGTAGTGACCGTTCCTCCCTTGGCGTTTCCCTTCGCAGCAAACCCTTCAGGAGAAGATCATGTACAAGTACAAGACTCTGGCCGCGCTGGTTGCCACCGCGCTGCTCGCCACTGCCGGCGCCGCGTCGGCGCAGACCGTTACCGGCGGTGGTGCATCGCTGCCGGCCGACCTCTACAAGGGCCAGGCTGACAGCATCCTGCCGGCCAACTTCAGCTACGCCGTGACCGGTTCGGGCACCGGCAAGAAGGCGTTCCTGGAGAACAATTCGGCGCTGTTCTCGACCACCGGCACCGTGCATTTCGCTGGCAGCGACTCGGTGCTGAGCGCGACCGAACTGAGCACCTACACCACCAACTACAACCAGTCGACCAATGCCAACCGCTACGGCGCCCTGATCCAGGTGCCGTCGGTGGCCACCTCGGTGACCATCCCGTTCAACAAGCCGGGTTCGGCCGTCAACCTGAGCGTGGCGCAGATCTGCGGCGTGTTCTCCGGCGCGATCAGCGACTGGTCGACCATCGACGCCAACCGCAGCGGTCCGATCCGTGTGGTCTACCGCACCGAAAGCAGCGGCACCAGCGAAATGTTCACCCGCTTCCTGGCTGCCGCCTGCGCCGCTGAGCCGGCTGCGACCTCGAACCTGGTCGGCGGCACGTTCGCCGTGAAGTCGACCTTCGCCGACCTGTACAAGCGCGATGCCAACAACAACCTGCCGGCGTTCCTGGTTGCCGCGCCGGCCACGGGCGGCACCTCGCTGTACAACGCTGTCTATGCGGCGGATGGCCGCATCGGCTACGTCGGCCCGGACGTGATCCCGAGCCTGACCGATGCGACCAAGGTTGCCAAGGTCAAGGGCTTCTCGCCGGACCAGGTGAGCGTGCAGGCCACCCTGGATACCGTCGCTCCGCCGACCGGCACCGCTGCCGAGAACCCCGCCAACTGGGTGCCGGTGTTCGGCAACCCGTCGGCCGGCTATCCGATTGCCGGCTACACCAACCTGGTGATCGGCCAGTGCTACAAGGATTCGGCGGTTGCCACCAGTCTGCGCGGCTTCCTGGCGCGTCACTATCCGGCGACCTACCCGGCGGCCTACGAGGCGTCGATCACCGGCCATGGTTTCATCCCGCTGACCAAGGCTTGGCGCGATGCGATCCGCAACCGCTTCGTGCTGGCCAGCAGCGCAGCCGGCCTGAACAATCCCAGCACCTGTGCGGGCATCGGCCGTCCGCTGTAATCCGCAGCACCGCGTGAACCCTGTTTGACCCGGCGCCGGCCTCTGTGGCCGGCGTCGCCATTTCCGCCGTGCGGCGTGCAGCGCCATCGCCCCCTGCACGCTGTCGGCTTCATGTCACGCGAACCGTCTATCAGTGGCAGGGCATGCGTTGCGCGTGTCTGCGATCACCGCCGCCAGTGCGGTCCACCAGGTTGATGAGGTTACGATGTCGCACCCGCTCCCGTCCGCTGTTCATCCGGCCGCGCCGATGCGCCGCAATCATCCGATGGCGTGGGCCATCGCGGTCGCACTGGGAAGCGTGGTCGCCCCGGCCAGCCAGGCCCAGCAGGCTTTCAGCCCGGCCTGGTTCGCCGAGCGCGGCGCAGCGCAGGGCGCTGCTAGCCAGAGCGGGCGCATGCCCAACGGCGTGGCCATCCAGTTCCAGTTGCCGGCCCAGCAGCAGGATGCTGCGCGGCAGAAGCTGCAGCAGTCGATCGACAATCTCGGCACCGCCGCGCAGGCCATCGCCCTGCAGCAGCGCCTGCAGGATCAGGCGCGGCAATCGCGGCGGGAGGCCGGGTTCATCGTTGCCGACGGATTGGGCAGGGACGGGTTGAAGGTCGATGAGAATCCGTTGACCCGGGGCTGGATCAACGCCCGCGAGGCGATCCAGTCACAGGGCAGTGACGGACGTGTCCAGGTCAGCATCGAGCAGACCGCGGACAAGGCGATCCTGAACTGGGAGACCTTCAATATCGGCGGCAACACCACGCTGAACTTCCTGCAGAACCCGGACTGGGCCGTGCTCAATCGGGTGAACGATCCGAATGCGCGGCCCAGCCAGATTCTCGGCCAGCTCACCGCGGGCGGCACCGTGTTCGTGGCCAACCGCAACGGCGTGGTGTTCGGCAACAACAGCCAGGTCAACGTCCGCAACCTGGTCGCGGCGGCGGCGCGCATCAGCGACGGCCAGTTCCGCGACACCGGGTTGTACAGCGCGGATACGAATACGGCGGCCCTGAGCGATGCCGTTGGCAAGGTGATGGTGGAGCGGGGCGCACGTATCGCGACCCACGAGCCGACCAGCGCCACGCGTGGCGGCGGTTACGTGCTGCTGGCGGGACACAGCGTGGAGAACGCCGGCCAGATCGAGGCACGAAAGGGCCAGGTGCAGCTGGCGGCCGGCGACAGTTTCGTGATCCGGCGCGGCGTCGGCACCGCAGCCAATACCAGCTCCACCACGCGTGGCAATGAAATCGCGCCGCGCTTCATCGCTGACAGTACCGCGGGCAGCGTGCGCAATACCGGCCTGCTGCGTGCCCGCGAGGGTGACGTGACCCTGGCCGGACGCAACGTCGAGCAGGCCGGCGTTGCCGTGGCCAGCACGACGCTCGCACAGCGCGGCACCGTGCATCTTCTGACCTCGGCCAGTGATACCGGCAGCACCGTCACGCTCGCCGATGGATCGACCACGGCGGTGCTGATCGAGGACGATGGCAAGGCCACGGCACTGGACACCCAGCGGGACAGCCTCATCAGGGAATCGGCAGAGCAGGATGCGATCCGCGCGGGCGCGCGCTCGGCAACCTTCGACAATCTCTCCCAGCACAACGACCGACGCGACCAGTCGCGGGTGGAGATCGTGTCCGGTGGCACCATCCATTTCCGTCCGGACTCGCTCACGGTTGCCACGGGCGGCCAGGTCATCGCCGACGCGGCGGCCCGCAGCTACGTCGACGATGCAGCACGCGTGGACGTGTCGGGTGCCGTGGGCGTGCAGGTCTCGATGGAAAGCAACAATGTCCAGATCAAGGTGCAGGGCAACGAACTGCGCGATGCGCTGGACAACCGCGACAGCGGCAAGCTGACCAGCAGCGAGGTCTGGGTCGACCGCCGCAGGCTCATCCACGTGCCAGCCGGAACCGGGGGCTACGACGGTGAGCGCTGGTATGCCGCAGGCGGCCTGCTGGAAGTGGGCGGCTACCTCGACAACCAGGGGCATTCGATCGGCGAATGGGCCGCGCAGGGAGGCACCGTCCTGCTGGGTGGCAGTGAAGTGATCACGCATGGTGGGTCACGCATCAACCTTGCGGGTGGCAGCCTGGATGTGCAGAGCGGCGTGATCCGGCAGAGCTGGGTGCGCGGCGTGGATGGCCAGGTGTACCGCCTTGATGACGCACCGGCGGAGATGCTGTTCGACGGGGTGTACAACGGCCATGAGGTGAAACAGGAGCGCTGGGGCGTCACCGAGACGTTCCGCGATCCGGTCGTGTTCGCGGCGCAGCGTGTCGACAACGGGTATACGGTCGGCCGCGATGCAGGACGCCTGATCGTCTCCGCCCCGACGGCGGTGCTGGAGGGCCGTGTGGAGACCGCCACCTTCCAGGGCGCGCAGCAGAACCGCCGGCCTGATGCCGCACTGGACGGCTATGCACAGGCGCAGACGGCGGCAGCACGCAATGCGCAGCTCTACCTCGGGCGTTATGACGGCCAGGGCCGCAGCGGGGTGTTCGGTTCGGACGTGCGCGTGGATGACAATGCGCCGAAGACGGCGGCGTGGTCACTGCTGGCACCGGTCGGGGAGGAGCGGCGCGACACGGTGTGGCTGGACATCGCAGAATTGAGTGCCCAGCAGTGGGGGCGGATCGATCTGGCGAGCGCCGATCGCATCAGCATTGACGGCCGTCTTCGGTTGCAGGCGGGCGGACAGCTGAATCTGACCGGCAGCGAGGTGGAACTGGCGGGCGACATCGGCATTGCCGGCGGCCAGCTGTCGGCGGGCAACCTGCTGGAGGTGCAGGGCAGGCCGACGGCACTGCTGAACGATGGCCGCGCACGCACCGTTATTGCCGACGGTACCCGCATCGTTCTTGCCGGTGAATGGAGCAACGCAGCGTTGGGAGAGCCGCTGGATGCGGGTGGTGCCTGGACGGATGGCGGCCGCCTGAGCTTGGGCAACAGCCATGACGTGAGCGTGGGCGCGGGGGCGACGGTCGACGTCGAGGCCGGCGCCGCGCTGGACCTGCGCGGCAAGGGGCATGTCGGCAAAGGGGGCAGCATCAGTCTGCAGGCGAACAGCAGCACGGTTGCAACGGACGGCAGCGGCCGGGTGCAGCTGGGCGAGGGCAGCCGGTTCAGCGGCCGTGGCCAGGGCAGCGGCACGTTCTCGCTGGGCACCGGTGGCCGGGTGCGGGTGGGCGATGCGGATCCGGCGGACGCAGCAGCGCTGCAGGTGGATGCCGGCCTGTTCGGCAGTGGCTTTGCCCAATACGACATCAATGGCCATCAAGGGCTGGAGGTTGCCGATGGCACGCAGCTGGCAGCGCGCATGCCGGGCCTTCGGATGACCGCGGACGCGCGCACCGCGACGGATCGGAAAGAGGCACTGGAGAGCTGGCTGGCACCGCTCTACAGTGCCGATCCACTGAGCGGGCTGGTCCGCCAGCGCAGCGGTGCCAGCGTGAGCCTGCGCTCGGATCGCAACAGCGTCGGCGGCGACCTGCGGGTGGGCAAGGCCGCGCTGATCGAGGTCGACCCGGGGCAGGCGATCTCCCTGCTCGGCGCCGGCAACATCGATGTGGAAGGTACGCTGCGTGCGCAGGGAGGACGCATCAGCATCGACGATGTGCGCCTGCCGACCACGCTGTATGCCGGGCAGCGGAGCGAGCGGACCTGGCAGTTCGCTGACGGTGCGCTGCTGGATGTCAGTGCGGACGCGGTGTCACTGGCCGATGCCGGTGGCCGCCTGCAGGGACTGGTGCGGGCCGGGGGGCGCATCGAGATCGGCGGCGCGCTCGACTGGGAGACCTCTGCGTCGGTGGACAACCGTCCGCCTGAAGCCTTCGTCGTGCTCGAGCGCGGTGCGCAGCTGCGGGCAGCGGGCGCCTCGGCGCCGCTGGATGTCGACGGGAAGGGGCGGACCCGCGTGGACAGCGATGGCGGGCAGATCGTGCTGCGTTCGGCCAACGCTCTGTACCTGGACGGCGCAATGGACGCCTCCGCCGGCGGCAGTGGCGCGCGTGGCGGCACCTTGGGCGTGGCCTTTGGTGGCAGCGTCCATGCGCGGGGCGCGAGCGAGGAAGTGCTGCGTGCGCGCGGCATCACGCTCAGCCAGCGCGGCGAGGCCGACGCGGTGCTGCCAGACCGGCTGGAGTACGGGCACGCGACGCTGTCGGTGGAGCAGATCCAGGCCGGCGGCTTCGACAGCCTGTCCGTGTTCGGTGACGTCCGCGCGGAGGGCGATGTCGACCTGCGCATGGGCCAGAGCCTGCGCATCTACGGACAGGGGCAGTCAAGCCTCGGCATGGCCGTGGCAGCACCGCAGTCCAGCAGGATTTCGCTGAGTGCTCCGCACCTGCTGCTGGCACAGTCGCACTGGCAGTCGCTGCCGGGTGAGAACCTGGTGGTCACCGATACCGTGGCGTCGGCTGCGGAAGGCGACCACGTGCTGTCGGCGAGGGCTGATCTGATCGACATCCGTGATGTCACCTGGCTGCCCGGCTTCAACCAGGTCGTGCTGGACAGCCGCAGCGACGTGCGGCTGCTCAACGCGGTGTCCAACGGCGGATCGATCAGTGCGTTGATGGCGAGCGGGTCGATGGATGTGAGTGCCGCCCGCCTGTACCCCACCTCCGGTGCGACGGGCTATCTGGTCGCGGGTGCGTCTGCGGCGACCGTGGCGACGCCCGGATACTGGTCAGATCCGGATGCGGTGCTGCGCATCCGGGGTACCGGCACGGCGGCGGCCACTCCGCCGGAGTCAGCGCTGGGCGCGTTGCAGCTGGTGGCAGCGACCGTGCAGCAGGGCGGAAACGTGCAGGCGCCGATGGGAGCGCTGCAACTGGGCGGCCTGATCCTGGGCGGCACACGTGCCAGCCGGGTGGAGCTGTTGCCGGGCAGCATCACCTCCACCAGTGGCGCAGGTCTGGCGCTGCCCTATGGCGGTACCGTGGACGGCGTGTCGTGGAGAAGAGGCAGCAGCAGCCTGGAATCACTGACGCCGGGTGGCATTGCGTCCAAGGGCGTGACCGTAACCGCCAACGATGTGGATGTGCATGCCGGTGCGCTGCTGGACGTGTCAGGTGGCGGCGAACTGACCGGCGCGGCATTTGTCTCAGGCCGCGGTGGCTCCGTCGACGTGCTGCGCACTGCGCTGGCCGATGCCAACCCGCGCTATGCGTTCAGTGCCTCCGGCAACCCGGTGTACGCGATTGTGCCGGGACGTGCCGGCAGCTTCGCACCCAGCAGTGATGATGGCTTCGCTGCTCCAGCGGTGGGCCAGCAGATCACCGTACCCGCCGGCGTTCCCGGCCTGCCTGCGGGGACCTACACATTGCTGCCGGCCAGCTTCGCGCTGCAGCCGGGGGCATTCCGCGTCGAACTGGGCGCGACGGGAACCTCCGGCGTACCGCAGCCGATCCAGACCGGCACCGGGACCTGGCGCGTGTCCGGCCAGCAGGGATCGGCACTGGGTGGGGTGGCGTCGCCGCTGCTCACCGACATCCTGCTGACGCCGGCGGCCGTGGTGCGCCGGCATTCCGGCTACAACGAAACCAGCTACAACAGTTTCGTGCAGGCCACCGCCGACCGTCGTGGCGAGGCGCGCGGCTGGCAGACCATCGATGCGCTGGGGCTGACCCTGGCACTGGGTGAAGGCGCTGGCCGCGAGGGAACCGCGGCCGTCGACTTCGCCGGCACGGCGCGCTTCTCCGCGGCCAATGAAAAGGGACGCGGTGGCACCCTGGTGGCCACGCTCGCCAGCCCGGCCGTGGGTTCGCTGGAGATCGCTGCTGCCGGCAGTCCGTCGCAGGCACACGATCGTGGCGCGACCTTCACCGACGACGCACTCAATGCGCTGCGGCCGGAACGCTTGGTGATCGGCGGACAGTTCAATGAGACGGCATCGCTGGTGGCGGTGTCCGGCGCGGTGCGCGATGTGGCGATCCGCTCCGGTGCGAGCCTGCAGGCACCGGAGATACTGGTGGCTGCGGCGTCCGGTGGCAGCGGCATCCTGGTCGAAGCCGGGGCGACACTCGATACCCTGCCTTTCGCACGCGACACCGCGTCCGCGCCGACCGTACCCTATCAGGTCAATGGCGGCCTGCTGGCCGTCTCGAACCAGCGCCTGAACCTGATCACCGGTACGACCGGCGTGGCGGCAGGGCCGGTCGCGATCGACATCGGCGGCTGCCAGACGGACTGCGAAGGCGAGGCACGGCTGGTATCCGATGGCAGCATCGGGGTGGCCACCGATGGCGTGCTGCAGATGCGCGATTCCGCCCGTTATGGCACGCGCCAGCTGGGCGTGAGCATGGCGGCGCTCAACCTCGGCAGCGCCGAGGCGATCGCGCAGGCGGCGGCCGCAGGGGCGTTGCCAAATGGCATGACCATGAACCAGTCCGTGCTGCAGCAGCTGCTGCGCGGCAATGATGCCACCGGCGCACCGGCGCTGGATACGCTGAGCCTGGTCGCACGCGATTCGGTCAACGTGTTCGGCAGCGTCGACCTGGATGCGCGCGACAGTGCCACCGGCCGCGGCGGCCTGCAGACGCTGGTACTGGGCGCGCAGGCCATCCATGGCTATGGTGCGGCGAGCGACCGTGCGCGCATCCTGGTGGACACACTGGTCTGGGACGGTTCGCTGGCGGCGACGCAGGCGGCGGGCAGCGATGCATCGGTGCCGCCGGCCGATCCCATGGTGGACCGGCTTGGCGCGGGGCAGCTGGACATCGTCACCCGCAACCTGCAGCTGGCGCGCGCCCCGTTCAGCCGTCCCAGCTCCGAGGTGCCCGCGAACCGCCAGGTGCTCGGCTTCAGCGCGCTCAACCTCAGCGCGTCCGGGCAGCTGCTGTTTTCCGCGCAGGGTACGCTGGACGTGTACCAGCAGCGCGGCGACTATCTCGCGGACAAGGGCTGGCAGTACAGCGGTGGCAGTATCGGCATCGACACGCCGCTGCTGACGGCCGATCCGGGTGCGCAGCTGCAGGTACGGACCGGCGGCGACTTCCGCCTGCAGGGCGGCAGCGGAAGGGCCGGCGGCGACGCACTGGGCAGTGAACTGAGCATCGATGCCGAGCGGATCGCGCTGGACAGCACGATCGCACTGGCCTCCGGCCGCCTGTCAGCGAGCGCACGCGAAGGCATCGCGCTCGGCAGCCAGGCGGCGCTGGATCTGGCAGGGCGCAGGGTTACGCTGTACGACGTGGACCGGTACAGCTGGGGCGGCGACGTGCTGCTGTCCAGCGATGCGGGTGACGTCAGCACTGACGCCGCCTCACGCATCGATCTCTCGGCGCGCAACAACCGCGGCGGACGGCTGACGGTGAACGCCCTGGCCGGGAGTGCCGATCTGGCCGGCGGCATCGAGGGGGCTGCCAGTGGCCGTTACGACGCAGGTGGCACCGTGGTGCCTTACGACGGCGCAGACCTCGTGGTTCGCGCCGGCACGTTGCAGGACTTCGCAGGCCTGAACCAGCGCTTGAACGCAGGCGGTGTCACCGGCGGGCGCACGTTCCGGATCGGTGAGGGTGATCTTCTGATCGGTGATGAGGTGAAGGCGCGCAGGGTCGACATCAGCCTCGACGCAGGCAGCCTGCGCGTGGCGGGGCGCATCGACGCCAGTGGCGAGCAGGTCGGCGCGATCCGCCTGTACGCACGTGACGGTCTGCAGGTGGAGGGAACGCTGGATACGCATGGCACCGGCCTGCGCGTGGACAGCCAGGGCAAGATCATCGACAGCCCGAACCGGGCCACGATCGAACTGGGCAGCGCCGCCGGCGGGATCGACATCGGCGCCGGCGCCCATCTCGACCTGCGCGCGGGCACGGCGGTGGCGGTGGGCGGCGGCCTCGGGCAGAACGACGGCGTGGCCCGCGGCACCCTGAAGATCGATGCGCCCCGCATCGGCGGCAACGATGCGGCGATAACGGTCGCCAACGGTCTGCGCGTCGAAGGTGCGGCCGATATCCAGGTCAATGCGGTGCGACGCTATGAGGACGCGCCCTTGGCGGACACTGTCGACGTCAACGGCAACCGCGCGCAGCGCGTCACCCAGCAGTGGCTGGACCAGATCGTCGATCCGGACAACCGCGCGTGGATGGACGGCGCGCTGGCCAATGCGGATCTCCGACAACGCACGGCTGCGCTGGGCACGCATCGCCTGCGCCCCGGCGTGCAGGTCCTCGCCCGCCGCAGCGAGGCCAATCCCGGAGGTGACCTGACCGTATCCGGTGACATCGACCTGTCCGGCTACCGCTATGGGCCTGAGGCCGATCGCAATGATCCGGCGCGGCGCGGCTTCGGCGAGTCGGCGTCGCTGGTGCTGCGCGCGGAGGGCAACATCAACGTGCACGGCAGCATCAACGATGGCTTCGCGCCGCCACCGGCCAATCCGGACGAGGCAGGATGGCAGTTGCATGAGAGCCGCAACGGCACCGCCGGTCACACCCCGTTCGGCGGCGACCTGGTGGTGCCGGGGGAGGGCGTGAGGCTGCAGCCCGGTACGGAGTTCCGAGCCGGTACCCGCCTGAACTATGACGTGCCGGTCGAATCGGTAACGCTTCCGGTCGGTACCGTGCTGCCCGCGCCGATGGTGATCTCGCAGAACCTGCGCCTGCCCGCGGGCACGGTGCTGGGTGCGGCGGTGACCACCGACTCCGGGCAGACGCTGGCGGCGGGCACCGTGCTGCAGGAGCCGCTGGTGCTGGCGGCCGGTGCGCGACTGGGGGCTGGCTTCCGCCTGCGCAGCGATGTGCAGATGGCCGCCCAGGACTGGCCGGCCGGCGCGATGCTGCCGGTGACCCTGCGCCTGGCACGGGAAGTCGAGCTCAAGGTAGGCGCGTACATTCCATCGCTGACCAAGGTGGAGCTGCCCGGCGACGCATCGGTGAACCTGCGTCCTGCCGACGCCAACGGCAACCAGGGACGCAACTGGGCGCTTGCCCCGATGCTGGCCGAAGGTACGACATCGTGGGACATGACACTGGTGGCGGGGGCTGACAGCGACGCCGCGGATCCGCGTTCGCGACGCTGGGGAAGCGACGGCAGCGTGGTGCTTGCCGATACCCATCAGGGCTCGGTCGGCACCGTGACGACCGAGATCATCTGGGTGGGCGACCGGGTCCTGACCGAACAGGCGTCACTGGACTGGATGGGCGACACCTCCTATGCCGGCCGTCCGATTTCCGAGCTGGCAGACATGTTCGGCTTCAGCGAGGATGAGTTCTGCGCGCTTTCCGATGGCTATTGCGGCCCCGCGCCGCGACAGGTCGCCGCGCAGGGTTCGCTGGATTTCTGGGGCGATGAATCCTACGTCGGCACGCCGGCAAAGGACTTCGCCGAGCTGTTGGGCATGACCGAGGACGAATTCTGCGGAATGGCACCGGGCTACTGTGCCGGCGGTGGCACCCAGACCGAGGTCACCACCTACGGCAAGCGCGCCGGTACACCGGCCTGGAGTGTCCTGCGCACCGGCAAGGGCGACCTGGAACTGCTCGCGGCGGGCGACGTTGCGATGAAGTCCGGGTTCGGCGTCTATACCGCCGGTACGCCCAGCTCACTCGGCGAGGGCCGTGACGCCGCGTTTGATTCACCGCGCGCGGCGGCGCCCTGGAACACCACGCTGCTGGGTGAGAACCTGGTGCCGGGCAGCTATGACGCCGCAATCGCGGGATACCAGGCCTGGTATCCCGATCATGGCGGCAACCTCCGCGTCGAAGCCGGGCGCGATATCGTCGGTGACGTCTGGACCGGGCGCGCAGAGTCCGGCACCAGCGAGCGCGACTGGGCGCTGTACTCCAGTGCCGCGGTCGGCAATTGGCTGTGGCGGCAGGGAACCGGCAGCACCACCGGCGTGGAGCCGGTGCCGACCAGCTGGTGGGTGAACTTTGGCGCCTACACCAACGTGTCCGCTGCTGCTGGCGCCTCTCCGCGGATGGTCGGCTTCACCGGCTTCGGCACATTGGGCGGCGGCAACTTGACGCTGGAGGCCGGGCGTGACGCCGGCGTGCGCGATGCGATAGGTGACGCGCTGGATTCGACGATCGCACCGCGCTCGGGTGCGATCATCGCGGCGGTGGGATCGACCGGCCGGGTCAGCGATGGCCAGCTGCACCTGACCGGCGGCGGTGACCTGCAGCTGCGTATCGGTGGCGCACTGAATCCGAATCTGCGGGCGACGTTCTCCAGCCTCAATGCCTCCAGGGCGGGACAGAATCTCGACCTCAACGGTACCTTCAGCAACCTGCGTGGCAGCCTGCTGCTCGATGCGGGCCGCATCGGTGCAATGGGTGTCACCCTGGACAGCTACGGGACGCTGGGCCAGCTGCGTGCGGCCGATCTGTTCGCCGCCGACGCCGCCCGCCCGATGGGCGGGCCGGTGCTGGTGCTGGGCGATGCGGTCGCACAGCTGCAGGCGCGGGGCGATGTCGTGCTCGGCGGCGTCGCCGATGCCGGCCGGGTTCCACTGGCCAACTACAGCACGGTGGTGCAGGACAACGGCAGCCGCGCTGCGGGCAGCACCTGGTTCTCCCTATGGACCGACGCGACCGCCGTGGATCTGTTCAGCGCCGGTGGCGACCTGGCGCCGGGCCTCGCCGGGCCGGAGAATGTGACCGGCAGCAATCTGTGGCCCGAGCAGGTTGCCCTGGCACCGGGCAGCCGGGAGGAGCTGCTGAACTACTGGCTCTATCCATCGCGCTTCAGCGCCGTTGCCGCCCAGGGTGACATCAAGCTGGACCGGATCAGTGCCGTGACGGGGACGCAGGATGTGATCCTGCTGGCGCCCTCGGCTACCGGGCGGCTGGACGTCCTGGCGGGCGGCAGCATCTTCGCCCGCAGCGGCGCGACCCAGATCACGCGCTCCGGCGCGGATGCGCGCCTGCCGGGGCCGTTCGACCCCGCATTCGTTGCCGAGCAACGCGATGCCAGCGGTAATGTGACGCGCCCGCGGCACAACCTGTCGGTCGATGGCAACATCGCCTCGCCGGAGGCATCGCTTCCGCTGTTCGCGTTCGGCCCCGGTACGCCGTTGTCCACGGTCTCCGCGGCACTGGCACCAAGCCGCTTCTACGCCGTGCAGGGCGACATCATCGGCCTGGCGACAGGCGCCCAACGCACGCTCGACGGCACCGCCTGGCAGCGCACGCAGCTGAACTGGTTCGAGGCAGCAGGCGCGGTGCAGCTGCGGGCAGGGCGGGACATCCTCGGCGTGTCGATGACCGCGTTGAACAGCGCGCCCACCGATATCACGGTGGCGGCGGCGGGACGTGACATCGTGCATCTGGACGCGACGATCGCCGGCCCCGGCAACGTCGAGATCAGTGCCGGCCGTCAGCTGCGCCAGGAGGAGGCGGGCAGCATCGTCAGCCTCGGTGGCATCGTGCAGGGTGACACCCGTCCGGGTGCCAGCATCGCGCTGACGGCCGGCAACCAGCAGATCGATTTCGCCGCCCTGCGTGCCCGCTATCTGGATCCCGCAAACCTGGCCGATCCCGCGCAATCGCTTGCGTCGCAGCCGGGCAGGGCAGTCAAGGTCTACGACCAGGAACTGAAGCAGTGGCTGCAACAACGCTTCGGCATGGCCGCCGATGGCGAGGCAGCGCTGGCTGCGTTCGATGCGTTGCCGCAGGAACAGCAGCGCATCTTCCTGCGCCAGATCTACTACACCGAGCTGCGCGAAGGCGGACGCGAGTACACCGATGCGGAAGGGCCGCGCTTCGGCTCCTATCTGCGCGGGCGCGAGGCCATCGCCACGCTGATGCCGGACAGGAATGCGGCCGGTGCGACGATCGACCGAACCGGCGATATCGTGATGTACGGTGGCTCCGGTGTGCGCACCGAGGCGGGCGGCAACATCGAACTGATGGCACCGGGAGGCCAGATCGTGGTGGGTGTACAGGGGGTGGTGCCGCCTGCCAGTGCCGGCCTCGTCACCCAGGGGCAGGGCGATATCCGCCTGTTCAGCCAGGACAGCGTGCTGCTGGGCCTGTCGCGGGTGATGACCACCTTCGGTGGCGACATCCTGGCGTGGTCGGAACAGGGCGACATCAATGCCGGTCGCGGCTCGCGCACCACGCTGTTGTACACACCGCCACGGCGCGTCTATGACACCTGGGGCAATGTGATCCTGTCGCCCCAGGCGCCGGCCAGTGGTGCGGGCATTGCCACCCTCAATCCGATCGCGGAAGTCGCGCCGGGCGATGTGGATCTGATCGCGCCGCTGGGCACCATCGATGCGGGCGAGGCGGGCATCCGTGTCTCGGGGAACATCAATCTGGCCGCGCTGCAGGTACTCAACGCGGCCAACATCCAGGTGCAGGGAGACAGCAAGGGCCTGCCGGTGCTGGCGTCGGTGAACGTCAACGCGCTGGCTTCGGCCAGCGCCGCCGCCAGCAGTGCCAGCCAGGCGGCACAGGATGTGATCCGCAAGAGCCAGGAGGATGCCCGGCGCAACCAGCCTTCGGTGATCAGCGTGCAGATCCTGGGCTTCGGCAACGCCAGCAGCAGCATCAACCCGCCGGCACGCGGCACGACCGCGGCCAGCGGCTACGACGTAGACAGTGCTTTCCAGTTCCCGCAGGCCCGCGAACCGCAGGCGCGTGGAGAGGGTGGCACACAGCGGCGATAATTGCCGGGGATGATCCACGCGGTGCGTGGAGATCCGCAATCGGGCCCGCTGCCACGGAGCGGTGGCGGCCCCCCGCCAGGACGGCACGGAGGGCAGGGAGCAGCCATCGGCGGTGAGGAGCACCCACAGGCGCCACCGGGCGCGGGGCAGCGCCCGGTGGCCGGGATGGCGGACGCTGCGCCCCGGATGACGTGGGTCGACGGTGTGCAGCTGCGTTTGCGGCTAGAGTTCAAGGACGCGACGGTAGCTCAACGGACCGCGGCCATCACGCAGCCGCAGCCTCAGTTCCAGCCCGGTGGCCGGCAGCAGCACGCCCTGGCTGGGCAGCGTCGTCCAGCCGGCGCCCGGCTGCCAGGCGCGCACATCGAAGAACTGAACATCGTGCGCCACGGCCAGCCCGCGTGACTGCTCTGGTGGCGGCAACGGATAGCGATCCGATGACGGCCCGCTGGCCCGCCACAGGGTATTGCCCTGGCGCCACCAGCGCACCCGCTGCCAGCGCAGCCCGTCGCTGCCGACGCTGCGGGTGATCTCCAGCGCGAAACTGCCGTCGGCCTGCCGTTCGCTGACCAGCGCCGGCGGCAGCAGGCGCTGTGGCTGGTCAGCGGGGCGTACCGCACCATTCATCAGGGCATCGTCCGCGCGCATCTCGATGTCGCGCTGGAACTGCTGCAGCACCCGCAATGCGGCATTGGTTCCTGCATCGGCGTGGCGCAGTCGCTGGTCACTGCTGGACACGCTGTCCAGCGCACGCCAGCAGATCACGGCCAGCACGCCCATGAGGGTGATCGCGATCATCACTTCGATCAGGGTGAAGCCCTGCACGCGCCGTTTCACGGTGCAGCGGTCCATGGCAGCAGCATGCGTGCCAGCGACTGCGTTGGTGCATCCTCCGCCACCACGATGAGCTCCAGCAGCGGCTGCCCGTCGCTGCCGCTGCCCAGATGCTGCCGCACCAGGAAGCGGCTGCGACCCTGCACGCAGCGCTGCTGCACATCCGCGGGCGGTTGCGCGGCCAGCCGCAGTTCCTGCCAGCGGTCCTGTGCGCACAGCAGTGCCAGACGTCGGTCGCGCAGCCGCGACTGGTCATCGGTTGCCACTGCCACCGAGCGCATCACCGCCGCCAGCGCGACTGCCACGATGGCCAGTGCGATCAGTACCTCGATCAAGGTGAAACCCCGCCGCGGCCGCATCACTGCACGACCTGCAGCTGTCCACTGCCGTCGTCGCGAAGGCGCAGCTGTCGCCCCTGCAGCGACAGCGCCAGCTCCCACGGCACGCCGATCCATTCCGGACTCAGTTCGATGGCTGCCGCCGGCTGTACGGCGATGCCCGGGCTCTGCCACCGCTGGGGGCGCAGCAGGTCGTCGCGCTGCACGTCGGTCCAGCGGTCGCCCTCGCGTCGGCTGAAGCGGTAGCCCTCGGCATCCGCCTGCCAGCGGAGGCTGCGGCCATCGATGCGGGCCTCATCGCGTGCCACCTGCAGGCGTTGCGCCAATCGCTCGCCTTCCTGACGGAGCTGGCGCGCAGGATCCAGCAGTGTGCCCAGGCCCAGGCCGATGGCCGTTGTACAGATGCCGATGATGACCAGCACCACCATCAGTTCCAGCAGGGTGAAGCCGCGCGGGATGCGCCGCATCGACATCGCCTCCTGTGCTTGCCGATCGCGGACAGGGTAGCGGCGGATGATGAAACAAAAGCGTCAGCGGCGACTGCTAGCGTGGTGGCCGTCAATGTCGACGAAGGTGCGGAACATGGACGGCAGGCGCTGGGATCGCAATCACCTGCTGACACTGCTGGCGGCGACGCTGCTGTTGGCCGTGATGGCCTACTGGGGCATTGCCCTGTTCGCTGCAGGACCACCCGCGGCGGCCAGCGCGGTAAGGCCGTCGACACCGGCCCGGCCACCGTTCGACGCTGCGGCCAGCGCTCCGCTGGTGCGGCTGCTGTCACCGGGTGCGATCCACACCGAGGTAGTGGTACTGGGTGTGATGGCCAGCGCGCACGCACCGCTGGCACTGCTGTCGGTCGATGGTGGCGCTGTCGATGCCTATGTGCCGGGGCAGCGCCTGGGACCGTCCACGGTACTGGCCGGCATCGGCGCAGAGACCATCGAACTGCAGCAGGCGGGGCGGTCGCGCAGCCTGCCGGTGCCCGCGCTGCCGCCCGTTCCTGCCGACGGCATCGTGCCTGCCGCTGCGGGGCGGCACTGAGGCGCGATCAGCGAGAGGGGCGCTGCGGTGTCACCGAGCGGCCAAAGGCGTCGCCCATCCGTTGCCGGGTGCCTTCCAGGTTGTACTGCATGAGCTGGTTGCCGGGCTGCCGCATCAGCCGCTCCGACTCGGACAGGCGCGGTGATCGTGCACGCGGCGGTGCCGGTGCGAGCCTGCGCTGCAGACATTCCCAGGCCGGAATGCGCTCTCCGTTGACCTGCACGTCGATGCAGGGCGGTGTGTCCGCGCGCGTTGCGCGGTCATCGGCGTGCGCAATCGGCATCGCGATGGACGCGAGCAACGCCACGGCAGGCCAGCGCCATGCAGTCAGAATCATGTTCATCTCCTATCTCCCGCCACCCCATGTCGGCTGCTTCATGGACGGGTGGCGGGCGCAGTGTCCGCCTGCGCGCATTCCGCCGCCGTCAACAGATGACAGTGCTGTCACAAAACTGTTGGCGGCTTTGACGCGCCCTGCACGTCCTGTGGGTAGACCCACGCGCCGCTCCCTGGCCACTTCCTTCGATACGACGCGATGCCTTCAATGACGCCTGTTCCGTGCCGAGCTGTCCGACTCCCGCTGCGCCTGCGTCCGCGGGCACTCGCGCTGGCCGTGGCGTCCCTGCCATTGCCGCTGCTCGCGCAGGATGCCACGCCGGCGGCCAGGGTGAACATCAACGAGTACATCGTGCGCGGCAACACCGTACTTGATCCGCGTCTGATCGAGCGCGCCGTTGAGCCCTATCTCGGCCCGGGCAGGACGTTGGCCGACGTCGAGCAGGCGCGCGATGCAGTCAGCGCGCTGTACCAGCAGGCGGGATACCAGTCGGTGTACGTGGAACTGCCCGAGCAGCAGGTCAGTGCCGGCGTGGTGCTGCTGAAGGTGCAGCAGACGCCGATCGGCGAACTGCGCGTGGTCGGTGCGGCGCCTGCTGCGGCGGCGCGGATCCGCGCACGGGTACCGGCGCTGGCCGAGGGCCAGGTGCCGGATTTCGACCGGGCGCAGAAGGAACTGACCGCGCTCAACGAAGGCGGTCGCCGCCAGGTGATGCCGCTGGTCCGTGAGGGAAAGACGCCCGGCACGATGGACGTGGACCTGCAGGTGGAAGAAAAGTCGCCCTGGCGAGCGAGCGCCGCACTCAACAATGACCGCAGTGCCGACACCGAGAAACTGCGCCTGAGTGCCTCGCTGGCGCATGACAACCTGTGGGGACGCGGGCACAGCGCCAGTCTCGGCGTGTTCCTCGCTCCGCAAGATACCGATCAGGCCAAGGTGTTCTCGGCGTCGTACACGCTGCCGTTTGAAGGCAGCCCCTGGAGCCTGGAGGCATCGGGCTATACCTCCGACAGCCGCGTGCTCAATGCCGGCGGCCAGGGGGGCGCGGGAACCGGCACCAACGTGATCGGCAATGGTCATTCGATCGGCCTCAAGCTCAATTACCGCCTGCCCGGCAGCACTGCATGGTGGCGGCAGCTCAGCCTCGGCGTCGACTTCAAGGACACCGAGGAGGACACCTGGATGGGCAGCGACAACCTGAAGACTCCCCTGAAGTACGCACCGCTCACGCTGGCATTCGTGGGTGTGCGCCAGGGCGAACAGGACCAGCTGAGCATCAGCACGCAGCTGGTGGCCGGAACCCGCCGCCTGTTCGGCTATGGCAGCAATGGGTACGACTTCAGCCAGAAGCGGGCGTGGGCCGATCCCAGCTTCGTCGCACTCAAGGCCGATGTGTCGAATACGCATACCTTCGGCAGCGATTGGCAATGGTATGCACGCGGGGCCCTGCAGGTGACCGATGCGCCACTGGTCTCGGCCGAGCAGTTCGCCGCCGGTGGCATGTACACCGTGCGCGGCTACCTGTCGGCCGAGGCGATCGGTGACTACGGCGGTGTGGCGAACCTGGAATGGCGCACCCCGGCATGGCCGCTGTGGAGCGGCAGCCAGCTTCGCGTGTACAGCTTTGCCGACGCGGCCTACCTGCGCCTGCGGCGGCCGCTGCCTGAACAGCGCGACCAGTACAACCTGGCCTCGGTCGGGCTCGGCGCGCAGCTGCGCCTGGGAGATCACCTGCAGTTGCGCCTGGACTATGCGTGGCCCTATGCCGATGGGCCGGTGACCCGCAAGGACGACCCGCGGCTGCATTTCAACATCAGCACCAGTTACTGACCCTTCCCTTGAACATGCGTTCTCCGGAGACCCCTCGCATGGACCGTTTGCTTTCCCGGATGTTGCTGCTGCTGGCCGCGCTGATCGCGCTGCCCGCCGCTGCGGCCGATGCCAACTGGTGGCAGGCCGAATGGAAATACCGCAAGCCGATCACGATCGACGCAGGCCCGCAGGGTGCCGGTCTGGCAGGCGACCCCGGTCGAACCCCGCTGCTGCTGCGCCTGCATACGGGCAACTTCGGTTTCGACGGCACCCAGGATGCCGGCAGCGATCTGCGTTTCGTGTCGGCGGACGGGCGCACCGTGCTGGCGCACCAGATCGAACAGTTCGACCCGGCGCTGGGGCTGGCCCTGGTGTGGGTGGATGTGCCGGCCGTCAGCGCCGCCGCACCTCAGACGATCTGGATGTACTACGGCAACGACAAGGCGCCGGCCAGTGGGAATGGACAGCAGGTATTCGATCCGGACTACACGCTGGTCTACCACTTCGCCGACGCCAATGCCCCGGCACGTGACACCACGGCCTACGGCAACAATGCGGGCGCAGTGGTGCCGGCCGCCGAAGGTTCGGTGATCGGTCGCGGCGTGCAGTTCGCCGGCACTGCGCTGCCGCTGCCAGCCAGTGCTTCGCTGGCGCAGGAGGCCGGCGCGCCATTGACCGTGTCCGCGTGGATCAAGCCGGGTGCACAGAACGCGGCGCAGGCCATCTACGCCCGTCGCGATGGCAGCGCGGAACTGCTGCTGGGCATCGACAACCGGGTGCCGTTCGTGCAGCTCAATGGCCAGCGCAGCACGCCTGCGCAGCCGATTCCCGAGGGACAGTGGGCGCATCTGGCGCTGACGGCGGAGAAGGGGTCGCTGCAGCTGTATCTCAATGGCCACGTGGTGGCGCAGCTCAGCGGCGAACTTCCCGCCATGTCGACCGCAGCGGTGGTGGGCGCTGATGCGCCGGGTGCCGAGCAACCGCTGGCCGGCTTCGACGGTGCGCTGGATGAACTGCGGATTTCTCGCGTTGCGCGCCCGGCGGCGCTGCTGCTGGCCGATGCCACCGCGCAGGGCGCTGACTCACGCCTGATCAGCTATGGCGCCGATGAGCAGTCCACGGGCCAGAGTCACTTCGGCTTCATCCTGAAGGCGATGCCGTTCGATGCCTGGGTGGTGGTGGCCATCCTCGGCCTGATGATGTTGATGTCGTGGGCGATCATGATCGCCAAGAGCCGTCACTTCGGCCGCACCGGCAAGGCCAATGCGGTGTTCACTGATGCTTTCGGCAAGCTGGCCGGCGTGCCGCTGCGCACGCTCTCGGACATGGACCGGCAGGGCCAGGCACCGGCGGCCATGCGCGACGGTTCACTGTGGCGCATCTACCAGGTGGCCATCGATGAGATGCAGCAACGCCACCAGCGCGACGGCAACGGCGGCTATCTGAGCGCGGCGACCATCGCGGCGATCCGCGCATCGATGGATGCGGTGATGGTGCGCGAGCAGGAGGCGATGTCGCGTCGCATGAACTGGCTGTCCACCACCATCGAAGGCGCGCCCTATGTGGGCCTGTTCGGTACGGTGATCGGCATCATGCTGGTGTTCGTGGTCGCGGCGATGGCCGGTGCGGTGGACATCAACTCGGTCGCGCCGGGCATGGCGGCGGCCTTGCTGTGTACGGCCGCCGGCCTCGGCGTCGCGATCCCGGCACTGTTCGGCTACAACTGGCTGGGCGCACGCGCCGAGGCCATCGGTGCCGACATGGCCGTGTTCATCGACGAATTCGCCGCCCGCCTGGCTGAAGAGCAGGACGGGCGCGGCCCGGCCACGGTGCAGGGCTGAGGAGCGCGTCATGGCCCAGAAGGCGAAGTTCGGCATCAAGAAGCGCGAGAAGGGCATCAACGTGACGCCCTTCGTCGATGTGCTGCTGGTGGTGCTGGTGATCTTCATCCTCACCAGCAACGCCTCCATTCCCGGCATCGAGGTCAACCTGCCGAAGGCCAGCAACAGTGTGGCGCTGGAGAAGCCCAAGACCAAGGCGATCACCATCGATCCCAGCGGCCAGGTGTTCCTTGACGCCTACCCGGTGACGATGGCCGAGCTGGAGGACCGCCTGCGGACAGAGCGTGCGACCTCGCCGGACTTCCCGGTAATCGTGCGTGGCGACGCCCAGGTGCAGTACGCGCGCGTGGTCGAGGTGCTGGATCTGCTGCGGCGGCTGGAACTGGCCCAGGTTGGCCTGGTCACCGGCAAGGCACAGGGCTGAGGCATGACCGGCCCTCATTCCCCACGGCCGGAGCCCGGCATGCGTGACCGCCCGCTGCTGGTGACCGTCGCGCTGGTGCTGGCGGCGCTGCTGGTAGTGGGCGCCGTGCTGTGGTGGCTGCTGTTCAAGGACACGGCCAGCACCCGCCGCCCCGTGGTGCAGCCGCCGATGCTGGCGTTGCCACCCCCGCCGCCACCCCCACCGCCGCCGCCTGAGAAGCCCCCCGAACCGGAGACCCCGCCGGAGGAGACCCTGCCCGAGCCGGAGCCGCTGGATCAGCCGACCCCGGCCGAGGAGCCGACGCCGACGCCGGACAACGCCGACCCGGTGACCATGAACGCCGACGCGCAGGCGGGCGGTGACAACTTCGGCATCCAGGCGGGCAGTGGCGGCGGCGCGTCCGGTACCGGTCGCGGTGGTGCCGGCAATGCCACCTATGGCCGCTATCTGGGTTACCTGATGCAGCAGGCGATTGTGCGCGATGCGCGGGTCAAGCGCCTGGCCTTCCAGTTGCAGGTGAACGTGTGGCTGGCGCCGGATGGGCGCCTGGAGAAAGTAGAGCTGGTGCGCGGCAGCGGCAATGAAGAGGCCGACGCCGCCGTGCTCGACGCGCTGCGCCAGATCGGCCGGGTGGACCAGCCGCCGCCACCTTCACTGGACTTCCCCGCGCGCGTGCTTGTGCAGGGCCGCAGGCCGGGGGCGTGAACCGTGATTTCCCCGATTTTCCTTCTTCCGATGAGAACCGTGATGAACAACCACGTCCGCGCTCGAACCGACTCCCGCCCGTCGCGGCCGGCCCGACGGGCGCTGCTGTGCTGCGCTGTGCTGCTCAGCCTGGCGGCGCCGGCCGGTGCAATGGCTGCTGAGACCACCATGATCAAGCTGATCAAAGGCCTGATGGCCACTGGCGCGCTCAAGCCCGAGGACGGCCAGGCGCTGCTGGTGCAGGCCGAAGCCGAGGCAGCAGCAGCCCAGCGCGGTGCTGCCGGTGCTGCATCGGCCAGCAGTGGAGGCATCGCGCTTGAGGCGGGCGATGTGCGTGTGCCCTATGTGCCGCAGAGTGTCCGTGATGGCATCCGCGACGAAGTGCGCCAGGACGTAATGGCGCAGGCGAAGGCGGAGGGCTGGGCGGCGCCGAATGAGGTCGCCGAATGGACACAGCGCATCAAGGTGACCGGGGACGTGCGTGTGCGCAGCGAGTCGCGCTTCTATGGCGATGACAACAGCGGCATCGTCAGCAACTGGGCCGCGGTCAATGCGGGCAGTGGATTCGACACCAACACCAATACCAACCTGCAGCTGCCGCCCTTGCTCAACACCCGACAGGACCGCCGTAACCTGTGGCGCATCCGCGCCCGCCTGGGGGTCGAGGCCATGATCGGCGATCACACCACCGCTGGCATCCGACTGGCCAGCGGCAGCAGCAATGGCCCGGTGTCCACCACCGAGCAGCTGGGGGGCGGCCTGAGCAAGAAGGACGTGTGGCTCGACCAGGCGTGGCTGGCCTACAGTCCGGCCGACTGGCTGACCGTGCGTGGTGGCCGTTTCGGCAATCCGTTCTGGAGCAGCGACACCCTGTTCTCCAACGATCTGAACTTCGATGGACTTGCCGCCAACCTGAAGTACGGGTTCGGCGACGGCGATCTGGACCTGTTCGGCACCCTTGCCGTGGCGCCGCTGGAGTACACCTCGGACAGCCTGCAGAGCCGCAGCGGAGAGAAGTCGCCGAACGAGAACAAATGGCTGTCCGGCGCGCAGGCTGGTGTGAACTGGCGCTTCAACGACGACAACGCACTGCGGGCCGCACTGGGCTACTACGACTTCAAGAACATCAGCGGTCGGCTGTCCTCGCCCTGTGCCCTGTACTCCGGCGCCGTCGGCTGCGACACCGACTGGTCGCGCCCGGCGTTCATGCAGAAGGGCAACACCCTGATGCTGATCCGCGACATCGCGCTCAATCCGATGGATCCGGCCGGCACGCCGACGCCGCAGTATGTCGGCCTGGCGTCCGCCTTCCGCCTGGCCACGCTGAACCTGCGTTGGGATACCCGGCTGGCGCAGGACATCGGACTGCGCCTGGAAGGTGACTTCATCCGCAACCTGGCGTACGACACGCGGGCGATGTTCCGCCGCGCGAACAACGGCATCGTCAACAATTTCGGTGCGGGTGACGCTCCCGGCATCGATACGTTCCGCAGCGGCGACACCGCGTGGATGCTGCAGGCAACGTTCGGCGCCATCGATCTGAAGGAGAAGGGGCAGTGGCAGGCACTGCTGGGCTACAAGCGGATCGAGGCCGATGCGCTGCCGGATGCCTACAACGATCCGAACTTCCATCTGGGTGGCACCAACGCGCGCGGCTATTACGTGGGTGGTGCCTATGCGTTGGACGCGCGCAGCTGGATCAGCGGCAAGTGGATGGCTGCCAAGGCGGTGTCGGGCCCGCCGCTGGCGATCGATGTGTTCCAGCTGGAGTTCAACACCGGCTTCTGAGCCGCCAGCGATGACGGGCCGGCACGAAACGTGGCGGGGGTGCAGCGATGCGCCCGTCTAGGGAAAGGAGACCACGCGTGGCAACAAGGAGGAGTGTGATGAGCCGTCGCAAGCTGTTCGAAAATCCCGGGACGTCCAGCCAGATGCTGGGCATCGGTCCGGCCTATGTCTCGGTGGAGGGCCTGCGCCAGCACCTGGCCGAGTTCCTGCTGTACGCCGGCCGCCCGGTGGTGATCATGCGCGGGCGCAGCGAGGTGGGCTATTTCCTGCCGTCCCGCTGCTGGCGCCAGCGTGACGACGATCCGCTGGCGGCCGCCGCGGCCAACCAGATGCTGGATGCCGCGGGTTTCCAGGCCGAGGACATCCAGCAGGTGGAGCGGGAGTTCAACGCGATGCGCCGGCGCACCGTGCTGCATCCCCGCCGCTAGCACTTTCCGGGAGCGGCGTTCTGGCCGCGTTCGCTGGTGATGCGCGCCCCTTCGCGCATCACCAGGGTGACCGGGGTCTTCTCGACCACCTCCAGCAGGCGCTGCCACTGGGCATCGTCCAGCGCGGCGCTGGCATGCAGTATGCGGTGCACATGGAAACGACCATCAGGATCGCGCTCCGAGCGCAGTTCGGCATGGAACTCACCCAGCTCCCAGCCCTTGCGCTGGGCGTACATGCGCAGGGTGATGGCGGTGCAGGCGGCCAGTGAGGCCAGGTACAGGTCGAACGGGGCGAATCCCTTGCCCTGGCCACCCAGCGAGGCCGGCTCGTCGGCGTTGACATCGAAGGTGCCGTTGCTGATGTGGTGCAGGTAGTTGTCAGCCGTCGAGACAATGCGTGCGTAGGCCATGGGCTTCTCCTGTGCGGGGGATGTGGGGCCGGATCAGGCGCGGTGCCGCGCGGCCATCACCGGTGATGATCGGGTGGCAGGGCTATCGTGACAATGGGACTGACGATCCCGGGAGTGGCGGGTGCCGTGGTGCGGGCTGGGCGTGATGGGGTGCCGCGCCCTACAATCACGTCCCGGACCGTCGCCATCACGCCCATCATTCCCCGGTCCGGCCTGGCACCTATGTCTCCCAATGCCCTGGCGCTGGTCGAGCTGTTGATCCGCGAGCGCCGTGCGTTGTCACGCTTCATCGCGCGCTACCTGGACCCGGCCAGCACCGAGGACACCCTGCAGAACCTGTACCTGAAGGCCAGCAGCGTGCCCGGCGATCCGCCGATCCTTGAACCGCGCGGTTACCTGTACCGCATGGCGTACCACCACGCCCTCAACCGCAGCCAGGCCGACGCACGCGAACGGCGGGCGATGGCCGAGTACGCGTGCGAGGTCGGCGATGCCGTTGGTGGTGAGCAACAGGCGCTGGACCAGGCGCAGCTGCGCGAGATCACCCGGACCATCCTTGCGCTGCCGCCGCAGGTGCGGGAGTGTTTCGTGCTCAACCGCTACCTGGGCCTGAGCGAGCGTGAGATCGCCGCCCGCCTGGGCATTTCCAAGAGCCTGGTCGGCAAGCATGTGCTGCGCGCGGCAATGCTGATCCAGCAGCACCAGCAGGGCGCACGCCGATGACCCGCAATTACCGTGGGCAGAGGCCGCCCGCCCTTGTCACAACAGTCACGCGCACCGGTTCGTGGTGCGACAGGCTACGACCATGACCACGTCCGAACCCTCGCCGCGACAGGCCAGGCATGCGTTGCGCTGGGTGATCCGGTGCAGTGCAGGCCCGTTGCCGGACCGGCAGCAGCGGGCCCTGCAGCGATGGCTGCAGGCCGATCCGCGCCATGCCTTGGCCTGGCGCCGCCAGCAGGCATTCTGGGACGGCCTGGACGCGGCTGGGCCGGAGGTGCTGGCCGCACTGCCGGCACTGACCTCCGATCGCCAGGGCCTGCGCCCGATCGCCCCGCGCAGGCGCCTGTCCTGGTGGTGGGCCAGCGTGGCCGCGGTGGTGCTGGCGGTCCCAGCCCTCCCCGGGGTCGCATTGTGGGCGCGCAGCGATCTGCGTAGCGGCGATGCACCCCGTGTGGTGCAACTGGAGGATGGCAGCACGATCGTGCTGGATGCCCGCACCGCGCTGGCCGTCGCATTCGATGGGGATCAGCGGCAACTGCGGCTGCTGCGCGGCCAGGCGTGGTTCCGGGTCGCGCATGAAGCGCGGCCGTTCCGGGTCGAGGCCGGCGGTGGTCTGGTGCGCGACATCGGTACCGCGTTCAGCGTTTCGTTGCAGGACGCGGTGGTGACCGCCCAGGTCAGCGAAGGGGTAGTGGACGTACATCCCGGTGATGGCAGCCTGCAACGGCTGCATGCAGGGCAGGCACGCGCGTTCCGTGACGGACGCTGGCTGCAGCCGGTGAGCAGCCTCGCCAGCGACGCGGTGGCACCCTGGCGGCGCGGTGAGGTTGCCATCGACGATCTGAGCGCGGCACAGGCCATCGAACGGTTGGCGCGCTATCGGGCCGCACCGGTCTGGGTGCTGGGGACAAAAGCGGAGCAGATCCGCGTCAGTGGCCTGTTCCATCTGCGCCAGCCGGACCCGGCCATCACCGCAGTGGCGGCCCAGGCGGGCCTGCGCGTGCAGCGGCTGCCGGGTGGCGCGCTGGTGGTCTGGTGATGCCGGCAGGGTTTAGATCGCGATGAAAAAAGCCTGAAAAAAGCGTGGGCAGCCTGCAGCGTGCGCTGTCTATAGAGGTACAGCCAGAGCGAAACACCGTTTTTCCTCAAGCCAGACACACCACCGGCAGCAGCTGTGCCCGTGGTTTCCCCACGCTTGAGGAGTTCCGTCCATGCCGTCCACGGCGTCTGCCTGTCACCGTCGCGCCACCACACTGGCCCTGGCCATCTGCACCGCACTGCTGCCGCTGGCCCGGGTGCCGGCCGCGCAGGCGCAACCCAGCACAGCGGCGGCGCTGCGCCAGTACGCCATCCCGGAGCAGTCGCTGGCAGACGCGGTACGCGCGTTCGGGCGCCAGGCCGATGCGCAGGTGGTGTTCCGCAGCCACCTGGTCGAAGGGCGTCGTTCCAGCGCAGTGCAGGGCCAGTACAGCCAGATGCAGGCGCTGCAGCGGCTGCTGCAGGGCAGTGGGGTGCGTGCCCAGCGAGGCCTGGATGGCACCTGGAGCCTGCGCGCCGCGGCGGACGCAGCGCAGGCATCGGCCGAGGGGGAAGGGGTGCGGGTGACCGATACGCTGGACGTCGCCGGTCGCCTGCAGCCGGAAGGCGGCGAAGCGCGCGATCGCCGTGGCTATGACGACGTGTTCGCGCTGGACCTGACCACGGTGTATTCGGGGCGGGACCGGGTGGAGCGCTTCCGCGGCGCCAACCCGGCCGACGTGGTCAAGGATCTGGTCGGCGTTTTCAGCGGCGATGCGCGCAACAGCGGCGCGCTGGACATCAACATCCGCGGCATCCAGGGGCCGGGGCGGGTGCCGGTGAGCATTGACGGCGGTGAACAGGCCCTCACGGTCTGGCGGGGCTACAACGGCGTCAGCAACCGCAACTACATCGATCCCAACCTGATCGGTGGCATCCAGGTCATCAAGGGGCCCGGCCTGGTGCGTGACGTGCACAGCGGCATCGGCGGCGCGCTGGTCATCAGGACCATCGACATCGATGACGTCGTGCCGGCGGGCGAACGCTTCGGCGGGGAGCTGAAGATAGAAGGCAGCAGCAACGCGGTGGCGCCACGCCTGCCACGCCTCCACAGCGGCGAGGACTACCGGACGGTGCCGGGCTTCCCGCAGGGGTCGCCGAACTCGCCCTATGACGACCGCACCCTGGTGGTGCCGGTGCAGTCGCGCAGCGGCAACACTCCATTCGATGGCGAGGACCAGGCGTGGCGACTGGCGCTGGGCCTGCGCGGCGAGACGGTGGACGTGATGGCGGCCTATGCCTGGCGCCGGCGTGGCAACTATTTCTCCGGCAGCCAGGGCAGCGACTACTACGACCAGGACCCACGCGAGCAGTACGAGTACCAGGGCATCGACTACATCACCACGCTGGCCCGCTACTTCAAGCCGGGTGATGAAGTGCCCAATACGTCGAGTGAACAGGAGTCGTGGCTGCTCAAGGCGACGTGGCAGATCAATGACGACCAGCAGCTGAAGGCGAGCTGGCGGCACACGCTCTCGCACTACGGCGAGATCATGCCTTCGCGCATCCTGTCGGCGCCGGACTACGGCCGCATCCAGTGGCCGTTGAGCCGCGTCGACTCGGATGCCTGGAACCTGGAGTATCGCTGGCAGCCGGCCGGCAGCCGCTGGCTGGATCTGTATGCCAATCTGTGGCGCACCGAGACCGACAGCGATACCTATACCGCGGGCGGCTTCCCCAACTTCGCGCCGGGCAATCCGCAATGGGACCCTGAAGCCAGCCCGATCCTGCGCAACACCGCTCTGGCCAACGCGCGCAACGATCGCACCGGCCTGACGGTCAGCAACCGCTTCGCGTTGCACTCCAGCCTCGACCTGACCGTAGGGGGCAACTGGCAGTACGAGAGCCTGGGTTCGCGCGATCCGTACTTCGGCACCACTGATGGCTGGCGCATGTTTCCGCGTGCCGGCCGCCGCCAGGAGGGCGAGGGCTACCTCAACCTGGAATGGCGTCCGCTCGATGTCCTCACCCTCAACGCCGGCGTCCGCTACAGCCGCTACTGGGCCTTCGACGACTTCCTCGACGCGCACCCGGAGCTTCTGACCAAGGGGGTGGGCAGCAAGCAGGCCACCTATCGGGTCAACGAGCTGCCCGAGCGACCGGCCAGCCTTCAGGCAGAGATCGATGCGCTGGAAGCAGAACGCGAGTTCTGGGAGAGCATCGGCATGGGCTCGGTGATCGATGATTCGATCCGGGGACTGCTGGCCTATTACGAAACACCGCAGGCAGTGGAGCACAACATCGCGTGGCTGCCCGACGCCAACGGCAACTATGCCCGTTCCACCAACCCGTGCCTCAACGGCGAGGTGGCTGCGATCCCGGGCGTGCTGCCGTTGTTCGCCGGCAGCGACCTGGTCTGCAGCATCGGCAACACCGTGCAGGCGCGGCCGGTGGATGGCAGCAACCGGCGCCAGCGCGATCACGCGTGGCTGCCCACCGTCTCGGCGACGGCGCATCTGTCGCCTGCCGCGCGCATCTACCTGCGCTACAGCGAAGCAGTGCGTTTCCCGAGCATGTTCGAAAGCACCATCGCCTTCTCCAGCAGCCTCAACCCGCTGTATGACCTCAAGCCGGAGCATGCCTACAACTACGAGCTGGGTTACGTGCACGACCTGTCGGCGCTGTTCGGAAACACCGCCGATGCCGACGTCAAGCTGGCCTATTACGTGCACAAGACCCGCAACGTGATCGAGCGCGATGCCTACTTCCTGTTCGACAACATCGACAAGCAGACCATCCGCGGCATCGAACTGCAGGCGCGCTTCGACAACCGCCGCTTCTTCACCGATCTGGGCATCGCCCGCACGCTGGAGAACGAGGTCTGCGACGAGAGCAGTGCCGTGCTGCTGGATGCCAACCGTGGCCTGGTCCCGAACTGCGTGCAGGACGGGTTCGTCAGCGGCTACCTGCTGACCCAGGCGATTCCGAAGCTGTCGGTCAACGCGTCGCTGGGCACGCGCCTGCTCGACGAACGACTGGAGCTGGGCAGCCGCATCATCCACTACCGGCGCCACGAAAACCCGGACCTGCAGGCCTACCGCGACCGGTTGCTGGCAGGTGGCAGCAGCCTGCTCTGGCAGAACGTGCCGTTCACCTGGGGAAACATCACCACGGTGGATGCGTATGCGCGCTGGCGCTTCAACGAGCACGCCAGCGTGGAGCTGGTCGGCAGCAATCTCGGCAACCGCTACTACGTCGACCCGGCCACGCGGTCCACGCTGCCGGCGCCGGGCCGCACCCTCAAGCTGGGCATCACCGCACGCTTCTGAACACCTGCATTCAAGCGTTGTACCCGTAGTTCCCTCAACCCAAGGAGCAACACCATGAAAATGATCTCCCGTTCCGTCCTGGCGGTCGCCGCCTCCTTCGCCCTGGCCGGCGCGGCGCAGGCAGCCGACATCGTCGGTGCGGCCAGCCCGGTGACCGATGCCGAGCTGTATGTCGCCGTCGGTGATTCCCAGGTCAACGGTGGCCCGCACTCGGCCGGCAAGGCCGGTATCGGCGTCGGCACCGTGTCCAACGCCCGTCGCGTCGATTTCCAGGGCCTGGCCAGCTATTCGGTGCCGACCACCATCAATGGCACCACCGTACGCACGCTGGCCATGCCGATCACCGGTGCGCCGGGCAGCCACTCGGGCATGGGCCACTTCAACTTCGTCAAGGTCGGCAGTGGCGATGTCTGGTTCGGTGAATGGTCCAAGGACGGCGCCGCAGGTGGCTTCAACAACCGCCAGGTGTACTTCGTCGGCGACCGTGCCGGCACCACCCTGCCGGCCGGCGTGGCCACCTACAGCGTGGCTGGCCTGAACAAGTTCAACGGCAGCAACCTGCTCAGCGGCACCTTCCGCGCCAACTTCGGCACCGGCACTCTGCTGGGCGGCCTCAGCGGCGGTGGCCTGTCGGTCAACATCAACGCCACCATCAACAGCGCCACCGCCTCGTTCGCAGGCGCGGCCACCGCCAACGGTTCGGTCAGTGGCACCACCCAGGGCCAGTTCTTCGGTGCCAATGCCGCCACCCTGGCCGGTATCGCCACCTTCGCCGGCAACAGCCAGTACGACACCGCCTTCGGCGGCAGCAAGAACTGATCGCCACGCCCCTGACGGGGCAGGGCAGGGACAAGCCGCGATCCGCCAGTCCCTGCTTCGGCCCGCTGCATCGCTTCACACCGGATCGACCATGCGCCTCCCTCTTTTCTGCCTCCTTCTGCTGGCGCTGACCGCCACGGCGCACGCCCAGCAGGACGACCTGCGCCGCGTGCTGGAGCAGGGCAACGACGTGCGCCATCAACGCCAAGACCAGCAGCGGCTGCAACGGGCCGAACCGGATCGGCCGACCGTCACCCTCGATGGCCGGACCCTGCGCGTGGAGCGCACGGTCGACGACCTGGGCCAGGCGCTGTACCTGTCGTTGCAGCACCAGCAATGGCCCGCCGCGCAGGCCTTCCTGCACGAGTACATTGAACTTCCCGGCCATGACCCGCTGCTGCGCCACTACGCGCAGGGCGCGCTGGCGCGGGTTGCGGGCGAGCATCATCGCGCGGCCCTTGAGTACGAGGCCCTGCTGGCCCGGCAGCCGGATTTCCTGCCTGCGCGGCTTGAACTGGCGCGGGTCTACGCCGAGGACCAGCGTGACCGGGAGGCGACGTCGCTGTTCACCGCGATCGCCGCCGACATCGATGACCGCGACCCTGCCACCGCCGGCGTGCGCGGCCGGGTGCAGGGGTATCTGCAGGCGCTACAGGCGCGGCGGCGCTGGAAGGGCGCACTGTCCGCCGGACCTGCATGGAGCGACAACATCAACCGCAGTTCGGCCAGCCGCACCTGCCTGTTCGGCGTGGGCGAGGACTGCATCATCGAGCGCAGGTTGCCCGATGCCCAGCGCGCACCGGGGGTGGACTACGACGGCAGCCTGGAACGCCGCTGGGCACTGGCCGGCCACCACGGCCTGTATGTGCGCGGGTTGGCCTTCGGCCAGGCATGGAAAGACAACCGCGCCTACAACGAACTCAACGCCACTGTGCAGGTGGGCTACAGCTGGCGCAGTGCGCGGCACACCCTGCTGCTGGCCCCCGGCTACGACTATCAGGCACTGGGCAACCGTACCCTGCAGGGCGCCGCAGGCGCGCATGCGGAATGGCAATACGCACTGGACCCGCGCAGCCTGCTGAAGCTGGAGGCGGACTGGAAGCGCCAGCGCTATCGGCAACCGGGGCTGGCCGACAACTACGATGGCGCGATGGGAGCACTGTACGCCACCTGGTTCCGTGCGCTCACTGCGCGCTGGACCGTCTTCGCCGGCATCGATCTGGCCGACAGCGGGGCGGCCGACGCGGCCAATGCCTATCGCCAGCGCGGCCTGCGCGTCGGCGCGGCGCGGCAGTGGAGCGGCACGACTGCCACGCTGTTCCTTTCGCTGCGCGAGCGCAGCTACGATGCCTGGAGTCCGCTGCTGGAAGCGCGCCGGCACGACGACGAGCAGAACCTCATCGCGCTGGTACGCAGCGAACGGCTGGCGGTGGCAGGCCTGGTGCCCAGCCTGAGCCTGCGCTACACCCGCATCGACAGCAATGTGGACTGGCTGTACAGCCATGACCGCAGCCTGCTGAGCCTGAAATGGGAGCGTGCGTTCTGACCGCGGGCCGGGCACACAGCGTATTTGGCCGAGGTGAATGCGATCTCGCTGTTGTCTTCATCCGTCATCACGCGTTCTTGTAGGGCAACTCGCGCATCCTGCGGGCATTGCGGCCGGATGGGCCGCGCGTGTCAGGGAGTACAGCGTGCTGGAGTCGGGCGATGAACGGGAGGGGCTGCAGGGGTTGCGGGTGCTGGTGGCCGAAGATGAATTCGCCATTGCGATGTTCCTGGCCGACTATCTGCAGCTGAAGGGCGCGCACGTCGTGGGCCCGGCCGGTGACCTGCGCGAGTTGGCGCGCCTGGTCGATGATCACCCGATCGACGTCGCCCTGCTGGACATCAACCTGGGAGGTGAGCAGGTGTACCCGCTGGCCGACCGCCTGTCCGAGGCGGGGACGCCGTTCCTGCTGACCTCCGGTTACGACGACAACCTGCCGAGCCGCTTCGCCAGCGCGCCGCGCTGCCCCAAGCCCTACCATATCGACGCGTTGGCCCGGCAGCTGGCCGGACTGGTCGCCGCACCGCGGGCTGCTGCGGGCAAGGTCTGACTGCGCGGCATGGGCCGGCGATTGGATACCGCTGCTCCCTCGTCCGTGCGCGGCACAGCACCTCCGGCGCATCGTCTGGGTGGACTGCATGACGGCATGGATGCGCGCATCGCGCGCCATGACTGGTCAGGGACGCCGCTTGGCCCGACTGGGCGGTGGCCGGCGCATCTGCGCGCCACCGTGGACATGATGCTGGCTCATGGGTTTCCCATGATCATCCTGTGGGGCCAGGAGCTCATCCAGCTCTACAACGACGGCTATGCCGAGATCCTTGCCGACAAGCATCCCGCTGGCCTGGGGCAGCCCACCCGCGACTGCTGGCCCGAGGTCTGGCACATCAACGGGCCGATCTACGACCGGGTCTGGCAGGGTGAGACCGTCACGTTCGAGGACAAGTTGTACCCGCTGGCCCGGCAGGGCCGGCTGGAGGACGTCTGGTTCACCATCACCTACAGCCCGCTCCGCGGCGAGGAAGGGCAGGTGGGCGGTGTGCTGGTCACCATGTTCGAGACCACGGCAGCGCACGTGGCACAGGCCGCGCGTGAGCGCGAGGAGCGGCGGCGGCAGGAGAGCGACCGGCGCCTGGCGCTGGTGTTCAAGGTATTGCCGGTCGGCCTGTGCATTGTCGATGCGCAGGGGCGGATGCAGCTGTCGAACGACCAGATGCGCGCCTATCTTCCCAGCAGCCAGGTGCCCTCGGCCGATCCGGTCAACCAGCACCGATGGCAGGGCTGGCATGCCGATGGCAGCCCGATCGCACCCGAGGATTTCGCCATCGCACGGGCCCTGCGCGGAGAAACCGTGGTGCCCGGACTGGAGTTCCAGTTCACCCACGATGATGGGTGTGTCCGCTGGACGCGGGTCGCGGCGGCGCCGCTGCGAGATGTCGACGGCGAGGTGACCGGCGTGTTCGCCATCGCGGTGGACATCGATGATCTCAAGCGTGCCACCGAGCGGCAGGCGGTATTGCTGGCCGAGCTGCAGCACCGCGTGCGCAACATCATGGCCACGATCCACGCCATCGCCTGGCGCACACGCGAGTCGGTCGACAGCGTGGACGAGTACGCTGACCGCCTGTGCGCACGCCTCATGTCGCTTTCTCGCACGCAGACCCTGCTCACCCGCAGCGCCAATGCCGGGGTGAGCCTGCGTGGCATGCTGGACCAGGAGATCGCGGTGCAGGGACACGCGCCCGACGGATTCCTTCTGCAGGGCGAGGAGGACGTGCTGCTGCCGCCCAAGGCGGCCGAGGTGCTGTCGCTGGCGGTCCATGAACTGGCCAGCAACGCGCTCACGCACGGCGCATCGGTGCACAGCGATACGCGGATCGAGGTGTCCTGGTCGGTGCAGGACATCGACGGTGAAGCCTGGCTGGACCTGCACTGGTGCGAGCGGCGCGCGGTGAACGACGACTGGATCGTCCCTTCGCATCGCGGGCTGGGTCGGGCGCTGGTCGAACAGCGCATTCCCTACGAGCTTGGCGGTAGCGGCGAACTTGCGTTCTCACCCCAGGGCGTGGATGCGTGGATCCGCTTGCCGCTGCGCGAGCGCGACAGCCTGCTGCAGACCGATGCCACCTCCAGCCTGTCGCCGCCGCGTGGGTAGCGCCTGCGTTCCTTCAATGGCTGGCCGGGTCAGTGCGTGGCGGCTGCGCCGATCAGGGTGCAGGCGAGCGCCATCGCGACCGGTACCGCCAGATGACGCGTCGCCAGCGCGGTGCCCGTGGTCATCAGCGAAGCCAGGGCAATGCCGAGCGCGAGCACCGGCTGGCCCTGCAGGAACTGGTGGATGCAGCCGGCGCATCCAGCGACGGCCAGGCCAACGGCGAAGCAGACATGGAGCAGGGAGGCAGCATGCATGGGGGGGTCCTCGCGGTGATGCCGTGGGTAGCGGCCGGCGCCGGGGCAAGTTGAGCCGCGATCTTCCATTCCAACGAATGGATCACATTGTGTGCGCGCCACGGTTACGGCGGGCGACCTAGGGTGGTGCTGCAGAAACATTCGAAACCCGTACGAGGAGGCAGCGATGGCACGAACGATTCCCGAGGGGACGCTGGTGGTGGTGGCCGATGGTGGTTCGGCCCGGGTGTTCACCAATGTCGGCAGCGCGCAGCAGCTCACGCTGAAGCAGGAGGGCGAACTGCGGCTGCAGGACATCAGCGAGACGGGCGTCTCCGGGCAGGGCCCGGCCGGTGCCGTTCCCAAGGACATGTCCATCGCCCAGCTCAACGAAGCCACCTTCGCCAAGCAGGTGGCCGAACAGCTCAACGAGGATGCGCTCAACAGCCGCTATGCCCACCTGCTGCTGGTGGCCGACCCCACCACGCTCGGACGGATCCGTCCGCTGCTGCACAAGGAGACGCAGGCACGGTTGCTGGGCGACATCGCCAAGGACCTGACCAACGCGCCGCTGGCAGACATCCAGCGCAGCCTGGCGGGGTAACCTCGGTGCCCTTCATGCGCACGCACCTGTCCAGCGAGCCGTCACGCGCCGAAGTGGAGGCGCGCGACGGCTGGCAGCTGCTGGAATTCGGTGCGCCCTGGTGCGGCCATTGCCAGGCGGCACAGCCGGCGCTGCAGGAGGTCGTGGAAGCACATGATCTGGCGCACTGGAAGATCGAGGATGGGAAAGGGCGGGCGCTCGGGCGCTCGTTCCAGGTGAAGCTGTGGCCCACGGTGATCCTGCTGCACGACGGCCGGGAAGTGGCACGCGTGGTGCGTCCGCGCGTGCGTGCCGATCTCGCCGCGCTGGAGGGCGCGCTGCCCGACTGAGGGCACGCTGCACCGGGGACTGCGGCCGCACTGCAGCATGCGATGCACGGGCACTGGTGCTAGCATCGGTACACCATCTGAATCGATCCAAATGCCGATGCCCACGCTGGACCGTCGTCTCCTGATCGCCTTCGCCGCCACCGCCATGCTCGCCTCCGGCGCGGCCTGGGCAGCGCCTTCGAAGTCCGCCGCCGACAAGGCGTATGCCTCGGTGGACCCCTTCATCGGTACCGGTGGTGAAGGGCATACCTACCCCGGCGCGACGATACCCTTCGGCATGGTCCAGCTCAGCCCGGACACGCGCATCCAGCCGCGTGAGAAGGCTTACGGCTGGGCCGCCGGATACCGTTATGACGACAGCAGCATCGTCGGCTTTTCGCACACCCACTTCTCCGGCACCGGGCATTCTGATCTCGGCGACATCCTGGTGATGCCGTTCACCGGAAACCCGGGATTGGAACGCGGCGACCCCGAACGGCCCGGCAGCGGCTATGCGTCGCGCTTCCGCCATGACGACGAAAAGGCCGAACCGGGCTACTACGCGGTGACCCTGGACGATTACAAGGTGCGCGCCGAACTGACCACCAGCGCCCGGGTCGGTGTGCATCGCTACGCCTTCCCCAAGGGCGTCGATGCCAAGGTACTGCTGGACATGCGGACCAGCATGTACGACTACCCGGGCAAGGTGCTGTGGTCGCGGGTGCGGGTGCGTACGGACGGCACCATCACCGGTTTCCGCGAGACCCGCGGCTGGGCGCCGGGGCGCCAGCTGTATTTCGCCATGCGCTTCTCGCAACCGTTGGCAGGCCATGCGCTGCACAACACCGAGCAGGACATCGTGTACAAGGGCTTCCCGCCGCCGGGTGAGAAAGATCCGGCACAGCGCGCACAGATCGAAGGCCGCCAGCTGGTCGGCACGTTCGATTTCGGCAGGCTGGATGCTCCGCTGGTGGTGAAGGTGGCGATCTCGCCCGTGAGCGAGGCCGGTGCGATCGCCAACCTGGATGCCGAGGTCGCCGACTTCGACTTCGACCGCGTGCGTGCGCAGGCCCGGCAGGAATGGACGCAGGCACTATCGGTGCTGGACATCGATGCGCCGGAGCATGCGCGGCGTAGCGCCTACACCGCCCTGTACCACACGATGCTGGGGCCGACGCTGTTCATGGATGTGGATGGCCAGTATCGCGGCCCCGACAACGCCGTGCATGTCGCCAAGGGGTATGCCCACTATTCCACGTTCTCGTTGTGGGACACCTACCGGGCGCTGCATCCGCTGCTGACTCTGGTGCAGCCGGAAAAACGCAACAGCGACTTCATCAACTCGATGCTGGCTCACCACGAACACAGCCCGTACGGCATGCTCCCGGTGTGGTCGTTCCACGGCCTGGAAGACTGGTGCATGATCGGTTACCACGCGGTGCCGGTCATCGCCGACGCCTATGTGAAGGGCATCCGCGGCTTCGACGCCGCAAAGGCGCTCGACGCGATGGTGGAGACCGCCAATTACGGTCCCTACGACGGCATCGCGCAGTACCGTGAGCTGGGGTATGTGCCCATCGATGAAGAGGGCGAAGCGGCCAGCAAGACCCTGGAATACGCGTTCGACGACTGGACCATCGCGCGCATGGCGCAGGCGATGGGCAGGAGCGAGATCGCGGCGACATTCGACAAGCGTGCGGCGAACTGGCGCAATGCCTTCGACAAGGACACCGGCTTCATGCGTGCCCGCAAGCGCGACGGCAGTTTCCGCACCCCGTTCGATCCCAGCGCCAGCGGCTACGGCACCGACTACACCGAGGGCAATGCCTGGCAGTACTCGTGGTACGTCCCGCAGGACGTGGCGGGCCTGGCTGCCGCGCATGGCGGCAGCGACCGGCTGCTGGCGAGGCTGGACGAGGTGTTCAACGCCACGGTCGATCCGGCGGTCTTCGAGCACATGGAAGACATCACCGGCCTGATCGGCTGGTATGCGCATGGCAACGAGCCCAGCCATCACGTTGCGTACCTCTACGCCTACGCTGGTCAGCCCTGGCGCACGCAGGCGCGCCTGAAGCAGATCATGGAGACCCAGTACGCCGACCGTCCCGATGGCCTGGCCGGCAACGATGACGTGGGCCAGATGTCGGCGTGGTACGTGTTCACCGCGCTGGGCTTCTATCCGGTGGCGCCGGGCTCGGGGGAGTACATCCTGGGCCGCCCGTTCCTGCCAAGGACCGCCATGCGCCTGCCCAACGGCAGGACCTTCACCATCGTGGCCGAGGGGCTGGATGACAGGCACACCTATGTGGGCAGTGTGTCCCTGAACGGCAAACCGCTGCAGCGCACCTTCCTGCGCCACGACGAGATCATGGCCGGGGGCGAGCTGCGCTTCACCATGCAGGCCGAGCCGAACAGGGACTGGCCCGGGCAGGGCGCGCAGGCGCCGTACTCGATGTCAACGCCGTAACGGTAGCGCCGGGCCATGCCCGGCGGCTTTGCTGTCACACCATCCCGCCATTGGCTCGCAGCACCTGGCCATTGATCCAGCCGCCGTCGGTTCCAGCCAGGAAAGCCACCGCGCCGGCGATGTCGTCCGGCGTGCCCAGCCGCTCCAGCGGATTCATCTGCGCCAGGCGCTCGATCAGTTCCGGCGACTTGCCCTCCAGGAACAGGTCGGTCGCGGTCGGGCCGGGTGCCACGGCATTGACCGTGATGCCACGGCCACGCAGCTCCTTGCTGAGTATCGCCGTCAGGGTTTCCACGGCCGCCTTGCCTGCGGCGTATACACCGTAGTTCTCCAGCTTGAGGCCGACCACGCTGGTGGACAGCGCGACGATGCGGCCGCCGTCGCGGACGCGTCGCGCGCTCTCGCGCAGCACGTTGAAGGCGCCCTTGAGATTGATGGCGGTGACCCGATCGAACAACGCGTCGTCGGTGGCTGACAGCGGCGCAAGCTGCAGCACTCCGGCACTGTTGACCACCACATCGATGCCCTCGAATCGAGCCTCGACGGCATCGAACAAGCGGCTCACCGCCTGCGGATCGGCCACGTCGGCCTGCAGCGCAATGGCTTGGCCGCCGGCGGAGGCCAGCTCGGCGGCCAGGGCATCAGCCTCTTCGCGGCGGCCGGCATAGTTGATCGCAACCGCATGGCCGTCGGCCGCCAGCCGACGCGAGATCGCGGCGCCGATGCCGCGGGAGCCGCCGGTGACCAGGGCGACGGTACGGGGAGAGGAGCTGGACATGAAGGCTTCCTTCGAAGACGCGCCCGCGTGGCGCCCCATCATCTTGCTGGTTCCTGCCGCCCGGATAATCATGGAGAATCCGACAACATCATCCGGATGTTCGAACAATGGATCGATTCACCGCCCTGCGCGCTTTTGTCCGTATCGTCGAACGTCGCAGCTTCACCCGCGCTGCAGAGGACCTGGGGCTGCCGAGGGCCACGGTGACCGACGCGATCAAGGCGCTGGAGCGGCGGCTGGGGGTGAGGCTGTTGCACAGGACCACGCGACGGGTGGTGCCGACCCTCGAGGGCGAAGCCTTCTATGGCCGCTGCCTGCGCCTGATCGCCGACATGGACGATGCCGAAGCCGCATTCCGTGATGTCCCGCCGCGCGGCACGCTGCGCATCGAAGTGCACGGAACGCTTGGTCGGCACCTGTTGTTTCCGCACCTGCCCGAGTTCCTGCAGCGCTATCCCGACATCGAGCTGGACGTGAGCGAGGGGGATCGCTACGTGGATCTGCTGCGCGAAGGCGTGGATGCCGCGCTTCGGGTCGGCACCCTGGCCGACAGCGATCTGGTCGCGCGGCGCCTGGCACTGCTGCGCGAAGTCACCGTTGCCTCACCGTCCTACGTGGGTTCGCATGGGCTGCCGGACAGTATCGACGCGCTGCTGTCCGGTCATCGGATGGTCGGTTTCCGTTCCGGTGCCAGCGGACAGTTGATTCCTCTGGAGTTCCAGCAGGCCGGGCAGGTGCGCCATGTGCCTCTGCCGGCAACCGTGCGGGTATCCGGCGCAGATGCCTTCCTGGGGGCGGCACTGGCGGGGCTCGGCATCATCCAGGCGCCGCGCTACCGGCTGGATCCCTATATCGAACGTGGTCAGTTGCTGGAGTTGCTGGCGGAATCGCCGCCCACACCCAGCCCGTTGAGCCTGGTTCACCCGCGCAACCGCACGCCGTCGCCGCGGTTGCGGGTATTCATCGACTGGATTGCCGGCGTGTTTGCGCCGGACCGCTAGCGCCCGGCAGGGCCAGCTCGAACACGGTGCCCGATGCGTCGGAGACCACGCTCACCGATCCACCATGGGCCTGCACGATGGCGCGGGTGATCGCCAATCCCAGCCCGGCGCCCTCGTGCCGGCCGCGCTCGCCGCGGAAGAACCGGTCGAACAAGCGGGGCAGTGCCTGCATGGGAATCGACGGACCGAGGTTGTGGACAGCAATCCGGCTCATGGGCCCGGTGCCGTCCAGCCGCACCACGATCTCCGTACCCGGCGTGGCGTGCTGCAGGGCGTTGGAAAGCAGGTTGGCGACCGCCCGGTGCAGCATCAGGCGGTTGCCGTTGGCTTCTGCGCTGCCTTCCCGCCGCAGCGTGAGCTGGCGCTCCTCGGCCAGCAGATCGTAGAACTCCAGCAGCGCATCGACCATCGCATCCAGCGCCACCCCCTCGCGCGAGGGCAGGGCGCCGGGTGCTTCGGCCTGGGCCAGATAGAGCAGATCGCCCACGGTCTGTGCCAGCCGTTGCAGCTCTTCCGCGCAGGAGAGCAGCGTCTCGCGATAGGACTCGTTGCTGCGGGGATGCGCGAGCACCACCTGCACCTGGGTCAGCATGTTGGTGATCGGCGTACGCAGTTCGTGGGCGAGGTCTCCGGAGAACCCGCTGAGGCGCTCGAAGTCCTGTTGCAGCCGCGCCAGCATCCCGTTCAGGCTCTGCGCCAGCTGTTCCAGTTCGACGGGCACGTGCTCGGCCGTGAGCCGGCGCTGCAGTCGTCCGGCGGTGATATGGCGGGCCTCGTCGGCCAGCGTGCGCAGTGGGCGCAGCGTCTGCCGCACGACGTAGCCCCCCAGCAGGCTGCTGGCCACCGCAGCAGCGACCAGAGCGACGGCCAGCAGGTGGCGGAAGCGCTGCAGGAAGTCGGCATGGCGCGCATCGTCGATCGCCAGCAGGGTGGCCAGGCTGCTGCCATCGGCCAGCGTCTGCCGCAGATTGAGGGCGTGCAGGCGGCTTCCGTCGGCCAGCGTCCAGTCATGGCGGCGCGGTTCAGTGTCGGCGGGTTGGGTCCGCGCATGCGCGCGCAAGGCCTCCGGCGCGGTGGAGAAGAGCACGCCGCCCTGCTCATCGACGATGTGGAAGGCGATATCGGGATGGTGGCGCAGCGCATCGCCCAGGCGCTGGGCGCGCTCATCGGACGTGCCGCTGCCGGCGAGGTCGGCGATCAACGCGGCCTTGTTCTCCAGTTCGGCGAAATCCTGTGCGACCAGATCATGGCGCGCGCTCAGATAGATCGCCACGCCCAGTGCAGCCAGCACCAGCGTACCGACCGTGGCGAACAGCACGGTGAGGCGGACGGCAATGGAGCGTCGCAGGCTCATTGCGGTTGCGCTGCTTCGACCTCGGGTGCCTCCAGCACGTAGCCCATCCCGCGCACGGTGACCACCAGCTTTTCGGCGAAGCCATCGTCGATCTTGGCGCGCAGGCGGCGTATCGCCACATCGATGACATTGGTGTCGCTGTCGAAATTCATGTCCCACACCTGCGAGGCGATCAACGAGCGTGGCAGGACCTCGCCGCGCCGTCGTGCCAGCAGCTCCAGCAGCGCGTATTCCTTCGGGCTCAGTGTGATGCGCTGGCCACCGCGCTCCACGCGCCGGCGAAGCGTATCCACCACCAGATCGGCGACGACGATGCGGTCAGGCTGAGACTGGCCCTGGCCGCGTCGCAGCAGGGTACGCACGCGTGCCAGCAGCTCGGCGAAGGCGAAAGGTTTGGCCAGGTAATCATCGGCACCCAGTTCCAGCCCCTGCACGCGGTCGGCAATGCTGCTGCGCGCCGACAGGAACAGCACCGGCACCTGCCACCCCGCATCGCGCAGGCGCGACAGGACGTTCCAGCCATCGAGACCGGGCAGCATCACATCGAGGATGACCAGCTGGTACTCGCCGCCTGCCGCCAGATGCAGGCCGTCCACGCCGTCGCAGGCGAGATCGACCACGTAGCCCGCTTCGATCAGGCCCTGTCGCAGGTAATTGCCGGTCTTGGGCTCGTCTTCGACGATCAGCAGCTTCATCGTGGGCATGCCGGCCCGCGCAGCGCCGCCCTCATGCCAGCGGGTCCAGCGTGCCGAGCACGGCCACGCAGGCCAGTACCAGCAGCCCGAGTGCGGCCTCGAAGGTGAGGCTGTGACGCAGCGAGCGCAGCGGGCGGAACTGCCAGCCGCCACGGATGGCGGTGGCGAGTGCCGGCACCAGCCGCCAGCGGTGCAGCGCGGCCAGGCCGAGCATGCCCGCGACCAGGGCCAGCTTGAACAGCAGCCAGCGCCCGTGCGCGGTGTTGAACAGGGTCTGCAGCGAGCCCTGCAGATCCACGTAGGTATAGGTGCCGGTCATCGCCAGCAGGGCCACGATTACCGTACCGGGCAGGGCGAAACCATGCGCCACCTGCCAGAGTTCATGGGTGCGTTCACGCAGGGAAGGGCCCTGGGTGCGCAGGGCCAGATGCAGCACCGCGGCGATCGCGCCGACCCATGCGCCTGCGGCGAGCAGGTGGACGGTCCCGGCCGCCAGGCGCAGCGCACCGCGGATGCCGTCGCCGGCGGCGGCGTGGCCGTTCCAGGCCAGGCTTGCCAGGGCGACCGCCGAGAGCGGCAGCAGGATGACACGGCGTGCCCCGGCCACTTTCGCGCTTGCGGCAAGCAGCGGCAGCATTGCCAGCAGCGCCAGCGCACGCACCAGTGCGGCTTCGCCGACCGGTGTGGCGGTGGTGAACCATGCGACGGTCGCTTGATCGACCGCGGCAAGCGGAAGCCCCAGCACGCCTGTCACCCGCACCGCCGCGTCCAGCAGCACGACTGCCAGCGCGATCACGGCCAGTGGCAGGAAGATGCGACGCGCAGGCGCAGGGCGGATGAACAGCATCCTGCCGAACAGCAGCATCAAGGCCAGGTACAACGCCAGCCGCAGGGCATAGGGAGACAGTTCGATCACCACCGCAGCTTACTTCACGCTGAAACGATAGTCGCCGGTGACGGGGTGGCTGTCCTGGCCGACGGCGCGCCACTGCAGGCGATAGTCTCCGGCAGGCAGCGGCTTGGCGAAACTCACGACCAGCCGGTGACCATCGTCCGACACCTGCTGGGAAAGGGCAGGCATCGCCATCAGGGTGCGGCCATGGGCCATGCTCAGTTCGATGCGGGTGGCGCGCGGCATCACCCGCTCGCTGAAGGTCAGCTCGATGCGGTTGGCAGGCGCGACGCTGGCATCGGCGGCGGGCGTTGCCTTCACCAGGCTGGGGTGTGCAAGGGCCAGCGGAGCGGCGGCGACGCCCGGCAGCAGCAGGAGCAGAGCGGCGGAGCGGCGGAGCGAAGACGACATGGTGGGTGCCTGCAGGAATGGGGCGCTCAGGCTGACGGCGGGCACCTTTCGTGGCCCTGACCCGGACATTACCGATCTGTCAGGTTGGCCGGTGCCGGGCCGACCCGCCCTTCCCATCATCGGCGCGCGCGTGGGCAGGCACGCAGGGCGCGGCGCCGCTGGAATGCCGGCAGCACAGCGGTGCCCGCCGGCTGAACAGCGCCCGAGTCGAAACCTGAACACGTCGCTGCAGCGCTATAACTATACAGGATATCCGGTATAGTTAATTCACCCCCTTTTGCCCAGGTTCGTTCCCATGGCCTTGTCCCAGCCCCTGGCCGATGCTCCGGCTCTGTCCCGTGCCCGGCGCTGGTCGCTGTTGTTCACGGTGGCCGCCGGCCTGCTGCTGGTGACGCTGGACAACTCGGTGCTGTACACGGCGCTGCCCACGCTGACGGCAGAACTTTCCGCCAGCGCGGGTCAGGCGCTGTGGATCATCAATGCCTATCCACTGGTGATGGCTGGCCTGCTGCTCGGTGCGGGCACGCTGGGCGACCGCATCGGTCACCGTCGCATGTTCCTGATCGGCCTGGTGGTCTTCGGCGTGGCTTCGCTGGCGGCAGCGTTCTCTGTCACCGCAGCGCAGTTGATCGCTGCCCGTGCGCTGCTCGCCGTGGGCGCCGCGGCGATGATGCCGGCCACGCTCGCGCTGATCGGCCTCAGCTTCCATGAAGAGCGTGAGCGCAACATCGCCATCGCGATCTGGGGCTCGGTGGCGATCGTCGGCGCCGCACTCGGACCGATCATCGGTGGCTGGCTGCTGCAGCATTTCTGGTGGGGATCGGTGTTCCTGGTCAACGTGCCGGTGGTGATCGTGGCCTTCGTCGCGACGCTGCTGCTGGCGCCGGAGGGGCAGCGCGACACGTCCCGGCCGTGGGATCTGCTGTCCTCGCTGCTGGCGCTGGCGGCGCTGTCGGGGCTGGTGCTGGCGATCAAATCGCTGATCGCCACGCCGCCTTCCTATGGCCTCGGCGCGGCGGCATCGGTGCTGGCGCTGGCGGCGGGCGCCGCGTTTGCCCGCCGCCAGCAGCGCCTGCCGCATCCACTGCTGGACTTCGCGATCTTCCGCAATCCGGCATTCCTGGCCGGTACGCTGTCTGCGGTGTTCACCCTGTTTGCGATGGCGGGCCTGCAACTGCTGACCACCCAGCGTTTCCAGCTGGTCGCCGGATTCACGCCATTGCAGGCGGGCCTGCTGGTATCGGTGGCGGGGCGGGGGCGCCCGCCCCCCCCCCCGGAGGGCCGGCGCCACCAAAACAACCAAGCCCAGACGCCCCGAGAAGAGAGCCGCCAAGGCGCCGGGGGGCAGGGGGTAGGGGGGGTGGGGGGGGGGGTTTAGGACAGCGA